>VFJY01000011.1 GCA_009885825.1 Rhodobiaceae bacterium
GCGGCTGCGCTACAAAAACCGGCGCGACATGGTGGTGGCGGCGCTGAAGACCATCAGGGGCGTCAAAATCGCGCCCATCCCCGCCACGTTTTACGCCCTGCCCGACGTTTCCCCGCTGCTTGGGAAAAAATCTGGCAACCATGTTCTGGATAAACCTGAGGCCCTGTGCGACTGGCTGCTGGAAAGCCACGGGGTGGCCGTGGTGCCGGGAACGGCGTTTGGGGCAGATACGTCCATCAGGCTGTCATTCGCGGCGAGCGAAGCAGATTTAGAAAAGGGACTTGGGAGGCTGGTTGGAGCGCTGGGTAGAATGAAATGAAAGAGAGCGCCTGCGAAACGAGCTATCGAGCCACTGTTCGAGCTGGACGAAAGAACGTCATACGAGAAAAAATCTAAACTACAGCAGTAATATTTGGGATTTCATCTGATAGCCCATAAAAATTCGGATACTCGCAGATTCCAACAAACACCAAACCATCGTCAAGCACTTCGAACGCAGAATTCTCGCGTATTAGAAACGCTTGCTCGTCATCAACGAACATTACCATTTGTTGACCCACAACCAGTGAATCGCCGAAAGCTGCTCCAAATTGTTCTCTCCATTTTACCTCTTCAAGCCCCTGCAGAACTTTACCCAGTTTGTAGATTTCATCGGGATAACGGATATTTGTTTTGGTTTCTTTGTCATAACCCCTGTACGTATTTGGATAAACCCTTTCAGCAAAAGTGCCGTTCCAACCTATGCTGGATTCTCGCTGTGGCCAGTACCTGACGGCATGATTTCCATCGGAAAAATCGGATCGGGAAGTGCTGGAACGCAACCTCACCTTTTGGCTTGTTATCTCGCGTATCTCCCGCACAGCTTCGCTCAACTTGATCGAAAACTGTTTGTAAACACCAGGAATTCGTTGAATCGGCACAAAGAAATCCTGAAACTCCCTACTCAAATATTTTACGGCAAGTCCATTTATTCGTTTAAAATTTACCGGAATAGGATTCCCGATTTCATCATCAAGTCGCCCGCAATCTCCTAAACATATGAATCCATTGTTCTCGTATGGAATCCACGCAACTCCCTCGCCTCTATATGCCGAGGAGTGTACCAGCATCAACTGATTGCGGTGAATGCTTAGACACAGGATTTCATTGTAATTCCCAAATGCCTCCTGTAGTAGCGCCCGCCAGCCATTTTTGTTCAGCTCGCGCAGTACTAGGCGACCGCGTGAAATCAATTCGCTGCTAACAGCGCTTCCGCTCTGCACCAACTCATCAACAGTGAACTCTTTCCCGTAGACAAGATTTTCCACAATCTGGGGCCTATGGGTGAAACCAGAAAAGAATCTGTGATTGCTCCCATGAGGCGTATCCAATTTGGACTGCGGACCACAAATCATCTTCGCCACCATCGTTGAACTTGTTTGGGCAATCTGCAACAAGACACGGCATATGACCAAGGGATAGGAGTTGCTCCGCAGCAGGCCCTATGATTGCAAGCAGCCTCTTGGCCGCATCGGCATTCTTCATCTCAGGAAACATCATTTTTGATACCGGTCTCCATGGCCGCAATTGAGCTTCCCGACTCGCGGGGCCATAATTTCACGATTTCGCCCAGGTCAAAAATCCGACCATACGTGGTGAATATTACCGCTTCTGCTATCCAAGCCCAATCTACCGTAACCGCGCGATCACCGACAGAGATATCCTTCGGCGGGCCAAACAATCTCCGCACCAACGCAGGGCCAAACGCATTCATTAGAACCAATAAAGATTTTTCATGATCCGTCGACACATGCTGTGTGGGTGAAAAAAGGAATTTGCAGACCTTTTCAACAGCAAATCGGCAATTTGGGTCAAGCCGGGCTGAGACCAAATCGACTATTCCTTTCTCGCCTGATGCAATTCGGCGGCCAATTGGAGCAGGCAAAACAGCAGGATCACAACATTTGAACCAGTCATCAAGAGTATAGGCACCCCGCAGATCTTCAGTTACGTGCTGCTCTACGATTTGCCCGATATCTTTGCGATTTGGAAACGCCAAGGCGGCTATCTCGCTGCCCAAATCAACATGATGCAGGACCAATCTGTGACGACGATCAGCGCAACTGGCTTTGGTGGAGTCCAAGAACTCATGGATGGCCAAATCATCCGTCCATGGGCGATGGGGTAAAGCGCTAGACTTGGAATGCTGGTGTGGACGCATTGGTCAGTCTAGACCTTCAGCCAGTTAAAAAATAACTAACGCTGTTGCTTCCCTTTTGAGACACACGATCAAACCAGGGCCGACAACTCAGTCAACAAGTGAGCCGCTCAAAGGCTGGTTGACCATGGCTTTAAACGGCCTGGGAGCGTCATATAGAGGATTTTAATCCTATTCGCTACCCCCGCTCGACACTCCTGAAAACCGCTGCAGGACAATCTCTGTGTCTTTAAGCACCTATTGTAGGTTATAGTCCGACTTACTCCGCCGCCTGCTTCAGGGGCTCTTCAGCCGCTTCGTTGTCGTTCATGGCCACAGCGTTTTTGGCCAGCTTGGCCGCCCGGCGCGCGGCGCGGTTTTCACGGAAGACTGTTGGGGCGGCGAGCAATACTGGCGTCAGGATCAGCGTCAGGATTGTCGCCAGCATCAGGCCAAACACCATGGCGGTGGACAGGTGGACCCACCAGGCGCTGGTCATGCTGCCAACGGCGATGTGGCGCGTGAAGAAATTCACGTTGAGCTCAAACACCAATGGCAAGAGGCCGAGCATGGCGGTGACCGAGGTGAGCAGCACGGGCCGCATGCGCTGGGAGCAGGTTCTGATGGCTGCCTCTATGCCGTTCTGGCCCGCGTCCGACAGGCGGTGGAACGTGTCGATCAGCACGATGGAGTGGCTGACCACCACGCCGATCAAGGCGATCACACCGGTGCCCGTCATGATGACAGAGAAGTATTGCCCCGTCACCAGCATGCCGAGCATGACGCCCACGGTTGACATGATAACCGTCGAGAGGGTGATCATCACATGGTAGAAGCTGTTGTATTGCACGATCAGGATCATGAACATCATGAACACCGATGCGATCAGGGCCTTAACCAAAAACTCCGATGACTTCTGCTGGTCCTCATCGGCGCCGCGGAACTTGAAGACGACACCATCGCCCCATTTTTCCGCGGCAATCCATTTCTCCAGCTCGGCCACCTTGTCGGTTGCGAACAAGCCAGGAGCCACGTTGGCCTTCACAAAGATGGATGGCACGCCGTCGAAGCGGTAGAGCACATTGACGAGCGGAACCGCTTTTGAGGTCACGAAATTCGACATGGGCACCAAGCCCGCTGGCGTTGAGAGCTTCATATCCTGGACGGCGGTGATTGACCGCTCGTTCTCCGGCAGGCGCACACGGATATCAATCTCGTCCTCGCTGTCATCGGGCCGGTAGGATCCAACCTTGGCGCCTGTCGTCGCCAGTTGCACAAGTGTGCCTGCCGAGAGAATGTCTGCGCCATAGCGGCCCGCTTCCTCGCGGTCAACCGTGAGGGTCCAATCATAACCCGGCAGCGGCAGGTCATCGTCGATATCCTGAATGCCTTCCATGCCGTTGAGCATGTGGTTTTCGATGCGGTGGGCGGCTTCAAAAGCAGCATCGCGATCGGCAGCCGTAATCTGCAATCGGATGTCCTTGCCAGATGGCGGGCCGCCCTCCAGCGGGCGCACCTCAACATAGACGCCTGGAACATCCGCCACGGCGGCATCCAGTTCCTTGTTCATTTCCTTCCAGGGCTTGCGCTTGCCTACAGGCTGCAACTCAAGCTGGATTTGGCCGATGACGTCGGCGGGCACATCATTGTCGCCAAAAGCGCCAGCTCCGTTTGAGGGCCCGGCATAAGTCGCGTAGGTCTTGATGCCATCCACCTTGGTCACCAGCGCCTCGACTTCGCGGGTTATGGCAAGCTGCTGGGGCGAACCCAAATTGCCACGGGCGCGGACATAGACATTCACCTGTTCTGGTTCCGTGTCGACAAAGAATTCAATGCCGGTGGGGTGTGTGGCAAAGGTCGCCACGATGCCGCCCATCAGGCCAAACACCGCTGTGACCACCAGGATCGGGTGGCGGATGATGCGCTCGATAAAGCGGAGGTAGAGGCCGGTGAGGCCCTTCATCTTGCGGAAGTCAGCCTTTTCATCATCGGCGAAATGGCCGAACTGCTCCATGGTTTCCTTGTCGGTCTTGCCGATAAAAAAACCCACCGCCGGCACGAACACCATTGCCGTAAGAAGAGAGGCGGCTAGAACGGTGATCACAGTAACAGGCAGATAACTCATGAACTCGCCTGCGATGCCCGGCCAGAACAGCAAGGGGATAAATGCCGCGATTGTCGTGGCCATAGAGGACACGATGGGCCAGAACATGCGCTTGGCGGCGCCAATGTAAGCGTCTTTCGGCGCGAGCCCTTCCGCCATCTTGCGATCAGCGTATTCCGACAGCACGATAGAACCATCGACCAGGATGCCTACCGACAGGATGAGGCCGAACATGATCATGATGTTGACGGTGTAACCCATCATGGCGATCGCGAAGAAGCCGATGAGGAAAGATGTGGGGATGGATATGCCGACCAGAATGCCGGAGCGCAGGCCGAGGGAGGCCACAACCAGAACCATCACCAGAATGATCGCCAGAATAACCGCATCCTCAAGCGACTGGATGACGTCCTTGATGGTGTTGGACTGATCAAGTGCGTAATCGACATGCATGGCGCTGGGCCAGGATTTCATAAGCTCGTCGGTAACCTTGCGAACCTCGGCATTGTTCTCGATGATGTTGGTGCCCTGGCGCTTCACCACTTCGATGGTGATCGCGGGGCGGCCATTGTAGAGCGCGTAGCGGGTGCGGTCCTCGAAGGTGCGGCGCACTTCGGCCACGTCCTGGATGGTGACGACGGTGCCCTGGAAGTTTTTCACCGGCATTCTGAGCAGATCAGTTCCCGATTGCACGAGGCCTGGCACTTTTACGCTGAAGCGGCCAGTTGAACCCTCAGCAGCGCCTGCCGCCACCAGCAGATTGTTGCGTGAGACGATGTTGAAAATATCCGCTGGCGCCAAGCCATAGGATTCAAGCTTTTGCTTGTTGACGATAATTTCCAGAACCTGCTCGCGCTGGCCCGTGAGATTGGCGGAAAGCACGCTTGGAATGCGTTCGATGGCATCCTGAAGCTCCTTGGCCTTGGCATCAAGGGTGCGTTCTGGCACATCCCCCGAAACAGCGACAAGAATTGTTGGCTGAAGGCTGAAATTAATCTCGCTAATGGTTGGTGTGCTCGCATCGTCCGGCAATTCAGGCGCTGCTTCATCGACCTTCTCACGCACATCACGCGAGGCGCTATCGATATCCACATCCGATTCAAATTCGACGATAATCGCTGCGCGCCCTTCATTGGCGATGGAGGTGATCTGCTTCAGTCCTTCCAGCCCGCGCAGTTTGACTTCAATGGGTTTCACCAGCAATCGCTCAGAGTCCTGCGGCGAAATTCCGGGCACTGACGTGGACACATAGAAGATCGGAATCGTGATGTCCGGATTGCTCTCCTTTGGAATGGTGATGTAGGCAAACAGCCCCGCCACCACGAGCACGAGCATGGCCGAGAGAACAGCTCTCGGCCTTCCCAGTATGCTGTCGAGCCAACCGATCATTGGGTTACTCCAGCAGTTTCGACAACGGGGTCAACTTTTTCGCCGTCGCGCACATAGTCCTGGCCCAGGGTTACAATCTTGACGGTGTTCGGCAGGCCCAGAACCCACATGCCATCAACTTCCTGGGCGATAACTTCAACGGATTGAAATTGCGTCGTGTTGTCGGCGTTCAGGACGCGAACGCCAAACTTTCCGGCATCATTGAGAACCAGAATCGAGCCCGGCAACTTTTGCGCAAGCTGGGGCGGAAGGCCAACGGAAATCTCTGTTGTAACGCCTTCCCGCATGCGCTCGCCCGGGTTTGCCAGCTCAAGTTCGACCTTGAAAGTGCGGGTCGAGAGATCGGCGGTCTTGGAAATAAACCGGACCTTGCCCATGACCTCTTCGCCGGTCACAAGCTTGGCTTTGGCTGTCATGCCCTCAACAACATAGGGGATATTGGATTCGCTGATTTGAACATCGACAAGCAAGGGATCAAGTTCGCTCACCGTTGCGCACAATCCGCCGGGCGCCAGCAAGCTGCCAGCCTCTTCTGGCTTCTCAACAAGAACGCCATCTGCTGGCGACTTGATTTCGAGATAGGTCAAATCTGTTTCGATGTTCTCGACCTGGGCCTGGCCCGCATCGACGCGGGCCCTGTCAGCCCACAGCTTCGATTCCGTCGCGTAAGAATTCTTCACCAGCCGCTCGGTTGCCTCAAAGTCACGCTGGGCGCTTGCCAGTGACGCTTTGGCTTGCGCCAGGTTGGATGCGCGGTCAGCCATATCAAGCCTGCACAGGACGTCGCCTTCCTTCACGCTCTGGCCCTGCTTAAAGAACGATTCCGTGATGGTGCCATTGGTGCGGGCGCGCGCGTCAACCCGCCGCGAGGCGGTGGTCACGCCATTGGCCGTGACAACAGCCACACGCGGGGTTGCGGTGAAGGTCTTGACGCGGACCTTGAACAGTTTTTCCGCTGTCGCCGCCTCCTGCGCAGGGGCGGCTTCGGTTTCCTCGGACGCGGGTGAGCTCATTATGTATGGCGATGCCATCCACAACCCGAGTCCTACGGTAATGGCGCTGGCCCAAATATAAGATTTACGCATCCGGCTTGTTCTCCAAATTATCTGGTGGCAAAAGCCGCCAGCAAAAGCTTGTTGGGAAGGGTGTGAAACCGCCCATCCCAAGCAGTTCATGTGTTTTGACTGACTACTCCGCCGCTTCGCGCATGGGCGCTTCGCCTCGCGGTCTCAGTCTTGACTTGCGTTTGGCGGAAAGTGTCACGACATCGTTCGTTTCTGCCTCAATTGCCGTCATTTTGCGCCGATCACGCGCAACGAAGGAATAGATCGCCGGGGTGATGAAAAGCGTGAACATCGTGCCGATGGTCATGCCAGCCGCAATCACAATGCCGATGTCAAAACGGCTTCTGGCGCCTGCGCCGTCCGCGATCAACAATGGCGCAACGCCGATCACCATGGCGGCTGTGGTCATCAGGATTGGGCGCAGGCGTACAGCCGCCGCTTCCTTGATGGCCGTGTGCTTGTCGAGGCCCTGGGTTTCCTGCAGCTTGTTGGCGAACTCCACCATCAGAATGCCATGCTTGGCGATGAGGCCGATCAGCGTCACCAGGCCAATCTGCGTATAGATATTGATGGTGCCCGATCCCAGGTTGATGGGCGGATTGTTCTGCAAGGCGCCATTGACTTCGCCAAGAATAAACAAAACAAACAGCGCGCCAAACACTGTAGCGGGCAAGCCAATCAAAATAATGAACGGGTCGCGGAAACTTTCAAATTGCGCCGCGAGCACCAGGTAGATGAGCAGCAATGCAAACGCGAATGTTGTCGCCAGCGCATTGCCCTCGTTCACAAACTGCCTGCTTTCACCCTTGAAATCATAAGCCATGCCCTGCGGCATGATCTCATCGGCCTTCTGCTTCAGGAAATTGATGCCCTCGCCAATTGTGCGGCCCGGGAATGGCACACCCTGCAGAGTGGCTGAATTAAGCTGCTGGAATGTGGACAATCCGTTTGGCTGCACAGTTTGACCAACATTGATGAACGAAGAAAGCGGCACCATTGATCCATCCGTGGCGCGCACCCGGTATTTGAGGATTTGCGCCGTCGAGGAGCGCTCCGTGCGCGGCACCTGGGCTATGACCTCATAGGAACGGCCCTGCACGGTAAACCGGTTGACGTTGTTGCCACCGAGCAAGGTGGCAAGCGTCGCGCCGACATCCTGCATGGTGACACCAAGCTTGTTGGCCCTGTCCTTGTCAACGATAAACTCAACCTGCGGCGTGGTAAAACGCAGGTCAGCGTTGGTGAAAATAAACAGCCCGCTTTTGCTGGCCTCGTTCTTCAGCGTATCAAGAACTTCCGCGAGCCGCGTGTAGTCGCCAGGATAGGTTACGACAAACTCAACCGGCAATTCGCCAGCGCCAACGGGAATGGCGGATGGGGCCGTCGCAAAAATATTGACGCCTGAGACATCGCTGAATTTTGGCTGCAACTCGCCCATCACCGAAAGATCAGAGCGCTCACGGTCGGCCCAGGGCTTCAGTATCAACCCCATGAAGGCGGAATGGGAATTTGGGAAGCCGTTGATGGCAAACAGGTTCTGCTTCTCCGGCACCTTCAAGAATGTTTCCGTGAGATTGTCCGTATAGGTTGTCAGATAATCAAGGTTTGTATGTTCCGGCGCATTCACGAAAGCAAACAACACACCCTGGTCCTCTGCGGGGGCCAACTCGCGGTTGATCGCCTGATAGAGAACACCAGAAAGAACAATAGTCAGCACCGCAATCCATGCAAACACAGAGCGCTGCTTGATCGTGCCGTCAAGCCTGCGACGATAGAACCGCTGCAGAGAACCGAATGCACGTTCAACCAGCCTTCCGAACCAGCTCTGCGTTTCGTGGGATTTAAGAAGTTTGGATGTCATCATGGGCGACAAAGTCAAAGCGACAATGCCCGACACAATAACGGCGCCTGCCAGCGTAAACGCAAACTCACGGAACAGAGCGCCGGTCAATCCAGACGTCAAGCCTATCGGGGCATAGACGGCCGCGAGCGTGATGGTCATCGCAATCACGGGACCGGTGATTTCGCGCGCGCCTAGAATCGCCGCGTCGAATGGCTTCATGCCGTCTTCGATATGGCGGTGGATGTTTTCAACCACGACAATGGCATCGTCGACCACAAGCCCGATCGCCAGCACAAGCGCCAACAGGGTCAACAGGTTGATCGAATAGCCGAATGCCACAAGCACCAGCGCCACGCCAACAAGCGAAAGCGGAATGGTGACAACGGGAATGATTGTTGAACGGAAATTTCCGAGGAAAAGGAAGATCACGACGACGACGATAAGCGCTGCTTCAGCCAGGGTTTTTCCAACTTCCCAGATTGAGGCGTTGATGAACTCGGTTGCGTCATAGGCAATGTTCGCCACAAGACCCTGCGGAAGCGCGCGCTGGACTTCCGGCATCGCTTCGCGAACATTCGAAATGACGGTCAGCGGGTTGGCGTCAGGCGTAGTCTGAATGCCCATGAACACGGCTTTAACGCCATCGAACGCCGACGTTGAGTTGTAATTCTGCGGCCCCAGATCAACTGTTGCAACCTGCCCCAGGCGGATCACCGAGTTTTCGCGCGTTGCAACAATCAGATTCGAAAAATCCTGGGGTGTTTCAAGCGAGGTCTGCGCGTTGATGTTTTTCTGCGTGAAATCAGCTTTTACTTCGCCCGCCGCCGTGGTGAAGTTGTTGGCGGCCAACGCGGTTCGCACATCAAGGGGCGTGACGCCGAGAGAAGCCATTTTGTCAGGATCAAGCCAAACCCGCATGGCGAAGGTTGACCCGCCAAGAATTTCAGCGGACGCGACACCGTTGATCGCCTGCAACCGCGGTTTTACAACCCGGTCGAGATAATCGCTGATTTGCGGCGATGACATCTGGTCGCTTTTGAAACTGATGTACATCAATGCAAAACCAGCGCCCACCGTGCGCTGCACGACCGGATCGCTGGCTTCCTCAGGCAGCACACCCTTGACTTCGTTCACTTTGGAAAGCACGTCAGCAAGGGCGCGGTCAGCGTCGGCGTCGAGACGCAGCTTTAATGTGATAGTTGAAATGTTCTGCGCGGAATTTGACTCGATAATGTCAATGCCTTCGGTGGACGCAACCGCCTGCTGCAGGGGCGTTGTGATAAAACCCTTGATCTGGTCAGCGTTGGCGCCCGGATAGGCTGTGGTGATCTGAATTTTGGTGTCGGAGACCTCGGGGAACTGGCGGATAGGCAACTGGAAAACGGCTTGCAAGCCAGCCAAGAAAATCAGCAAGCTCACAACTGTTGCAAGAACGGGCCGTTTTACGAAGATGTCAGTAAAATGCATTTGATCATCCTCACTGAACGGTCGCCGATTCCAGAGCCTTGAGCGCAATGGAATTGTTGATCACCACCTTCGATCCCTGGTCGATCTTGTTCTGGCCGGCGGTGACAACCTGGTCACCCGGCTGAAGGCCACTGACGATGTGCACGCGGCCGTCGCGCGCCTCTCCCGCCTTCACAAAACGCCGTTCGATGGCCAGCTCCTCAGCCTTGGCCTTGGGATCAATTTTGGCGGCTGGCACCACGACAAACACATTGTCACCATAGAGAGAAAAGGTCACAGCGGTTTGGGGGACGGTTACAACCTGCTCTGGAGCACCAGAGTCAACGAGAACGTCGGCATACATGCCTGGCAACAAGCGGTCGTCGGGATTGGCGATCTTTGCCCGCACGGTGATCATGCGGCTCTGGTCAGACATGCGCGCATCCATGGTCACGATTTCACCCTTGAAGCTTTCATTCGGCCAGGCGTTGAAACCTGCGGTCACCTGCAAACCGGGCTTCATGCGGCCATAATCGGCTTCAGTGACCGTGAAGTCGGCATAGATGGGGTCGTTCTTTTGCAACCAGACGATCTTTTGGCCTGGCGCCAAATAGCTTCCCAGCGAAACCTCGCGCAGGCCCAGCTTTCCGTCCCAGGGGGCGGAGATCGATTTCTGCGCGATCAGCGCCTTCAGCCGCTCAATATTTGCCTTGAGCGTCACGGTCTGGGTGTGCAGCCTGTCAACATCGGTTCGGGCCGAAATGCCCTTGGATACCAATGTTTCCTTGCGCTTCAGTTCGACTGCGGCGTTCGCGAGCTGGGCTTCCAGACTGCGCATGTCGGCCACTTCCGTGTCGGTGTCGAGAACCACAAGAACTTGCCCCTGCTCAACATCCTGGCCCGAATCAAAGTTGATTTCCTTCACAAGGCCGCCAACCTGCGGGGTGATATCAATGCCATCCACCGCAGCTAACGTGCCGATGCCGGTAATCTGGGGTTGCCAGGTGTCGGCGCGCGCCGCCTCGGCTGACACGGTTGCCGGAGGTTGAGGCGAACCCAGAATGATTTCGGCCAGAAACTTTGGCTTGAATTCAAACGCGTAAAATCCAATGCCGCTAGCCAGCCCGCCCAGAACGACGGTAGCCAGAAAAAAATACAAAACGCGACGTATCATCACCACTCTCCAAATTTACTCGGCGGCCTGGGCAGCGATTTGCCGCAAAAGCTCTGCCTTCTTGTATTCCAAACATTTGACACCAGCTGTCAGCACGGCGTTGCCATACTCGGCCACAAAGCGGCCACCAATCCCCTCGGTTTCACTTTGGCTGCACTCGGCGATACGGCCCAAGTCCTCATTGAGATCATCCAGTTGCTTCTGGATTGCCACCAGAATGATGTCTGGCGAGATATAGTCTTGCATCAACATCTGGAAGAGAAACTCGGACTTGTATTTATCCTTGGCGGGCACAACGGAAATTGCCTTTGCCAATGCATTTTTGCCGGATTCAGTAATCACATAGACCTTCTTGTCAGGTTTGCCGGTCTGTTCTTCTTCGCGGACGGTTACCAACCCTTCAACTGAAAGCTGGTTGAGCGCCGGGTATATGGAGCCGTAACTTGCGTCAATGAAATGACTGAAAAGGCCGTCTTCAACGTCCTTCTTGATTTCATATCCCGAGGCCTCTCCCAGCGAGAGAACACCCAAACAAAGCGTGCGCACATTCATTTTTTTATGACAATCCGATATATAGCAGTTCGATATACGCGGTTAATATATCAAATTGATATAGGGTCAAGAGTTTTTTTGCGATGCACCAAGAAAATGGTTCATGGTCTTCGCAGTTGCAAGATAGCGCTGATAAAATGTTGAAAAACTAACCTAGGCTTGTATTCGATTTTGGAAGCCTCTAAGACCATCACTGAAAACGCAGCCGCCACATGCGCTGCGGACATGGGTTGGGATAAACTAAAGGGGCGCGCATGGAGTATCTTTACTTCATTCAACAGCTGATAAATGGCATAACACTTGGCTCCATCTACGGTCTCATCGCCATCGGCTACACTATGGTGTTCGGCATTATCGGCATGGTGAATTTCTCCCACGGCGATATTTTCATGGTTTC
Organism: Rhodobiaceae bacterium; assembly: GCA_009885825.1. Taxonomy (GTDB): domain Bacteria; phylum Pseudomonadota; class Alphaproteobacteria; order Rhizobiales; family Aestuariivirgaceae; genus Aestuariivirga. The sequence goes on from VFJY01000011.1 coordinate 12,146, forward strand.
GGCCTTCATCGCCCTCATCGTTTTCCTGGTGGTTACAACTTGGCTCGGCATCGCTTCGGTATTCATTGCCGTCCTCCTGATGCTGATTATCAGCATGGCGCTGGCGGGTCTGTGGAACTGGGCCATTGAAAAAGTTGCTTACCGGCCCCTGCGCGGCAGTTTCCGCCTGGCCCCGCTGATTTCCGCCATCGGCGTTTCGCTAATCCTATCAAATTTCGTGCAAGTAGCTCAAGGTCCCCGTAATAAGCCGGTGCCGCCGCTGTTCAATGATACGATCCAGCTTGCAACCTGGGACGGTTTCACCGCCGTCCTCGCCTACAAGCAAATCGCCATCGTCTTAATCACGGCAATTCTTCTGGCTGGCTTTTGGTACATTGTTCAGAAAACCCCCTTGGGCCGCGCTCAGAGGGCATGCGAGCAGGACCGCAAAATGGCAGCCCTCCTTGGCATTGATGTGGACCGCACCATTTCGGCGACCTTTGTGATGGGTGCCGCCCTCGCCGCCGTCGCTGGCACCATGTATGTCATGTACTACGGAGTGATTTCCTATCAGGACGGCTTCATTCCCGGCATCAAAGCTTTCACGGCGGCCGTCCTCGGTGGCATCGGGTCGCTGCCTGGCGCTGTGCTCGGTGGACTGTTGATTGGTCTCATCGAAACTTTTTTCTCCGGCTATTTTTCGCTTGCATACAAGGATGTGGCCGCCTTCTCAATCCTCGTTGTCGTACTGATCTTCATGCCGCAAGGCATATTGGGTCGCCCCGAAGTGGAAAAAGTCTGACATGGCCGAACGCCGCAACATTGTACTGGGCGCTGCTGCCGTCGCAATTGTCTCGCTGGGAATGTTCGGTCCCTTGATCGGTCTCAAGACCGAACAGAACATGGCCAACGAATTGGTCCTTCTCTTCCGCCCATGGCACATGCTTGCGGCAATCTTCGGAGCTGTCGCCATCTATGTCATCGTCACCAGCCTCAAGGCCGCGAACGAAGGACGCGTCAGAGCTGTTGCAGTCAAGACTGAAAAAAGCCGCTTCCAAAAGTGGCTGGCACCGGGCGGCCTCGGCGCCTTGTTCCTCTACCCCCTGTTTATTGCACTGTTCGTCGGAGTATCGGGTATTCCGAAATGGGTCGACAATTTCGGCATCCTGATTCTGATTTACGTAATGCTCGGATGGGGATTGAACATTGTCGTAGGCCTCGCAGGCCTTCTTGATCTCGGCTACGTCGCATTCTACGCCATCGGCTCCTATTCATACGCGCTGCTCTCGTTGCATTTTGGCTGGTCTTTCTGGATATGTCTCCCCGTTGCGGGAATCCTCGCAGCCCTGTGGGGCGTCATCCTCGGCTTTCCGGTCTTACGATTGCGAGGTGACTATCTTGCCATCGTCACGCTGGCTTTTGGCGAAATCATCTATCTCATCGCCAAGAACTGGAAAAATTTCACTGGCGGCGGCGCTGGCATCTCGGCTCCGCGAATCACGTTTTTTGGAATCAAATTCGATGCTTCAGAAAATGGCTTCGCGGCCTGGGTGTCATGGGTCATGACCAGCATATCTGAAACTTTCGGCGGACCGGCAATCACCTTGGCCCATGCGCCGTGGTACCGCACAGTGTTCCTCTACTACATTATTGTCCTGCTCGCCCTGCTCACTGCCTATGTCACCCTCAGGCTGCGCCGCTTGCCAGTTGGCCGCGCCTGGGAAGCCTTGCGCGAAGATGAAATTGCCTGCCGCTCACTGGGCCTCAACACCACCAATACGAAACTCACAGCATTCGCCTGCGGCGCCATGTTCGGTGGCCTGGCCGGAGCGTTCTTCGGCGCAAGGCAGGGCTTTGTTGATCCTGAAGGGTTCAAGTTCATCGAGTCAGCTATCATCCTCGCTATCGTGGTTCTCGGCGGCATGGGATCGCTGATCGGCGTGGCCATGGCCGCTGTCGCCATGCAGGGCGGCACTGAGATCCTGCGCGAACTTGGCTTTTTGAAACAGGTCTTCGGCGACGACTTCCAGCCCGAGCTGTACCGTATGCTGATCTTCGGCGGCGCCATGGTAATCATCATGCTATGGAAGCCGCGAGGTTTCGTGTCGGTCCGACAACCAACCGCGTTTCTCAACGAAAGAAAAGCCATCGGCCTGGAAAATGTCAAAGAGGGCCATGGCTGATGGCTTCTTCCGAAGTTTTGCGTGTCGAGCACCTGACAGTGCGTTTCGGTGGGCTCACCGCCGTTGATGATCTAAACTTTTCCGCAATGCATGGCGACATTACCGGCCTGATTGGCCCCAATGGCGCGGGCAAGACCACGGTGTTCAATTGCATCACCGGTTTTTACAAGCCCACCACGGGCCTCCTCTCCATGACCCATCCCAGCGGCAGGCAATTCTATCTCGACCGCATGGCCGATTTCAAAGTCGCCTCCACCGCTCATGTGGCCCGCACCTTTCAGAACATCCGCCTCTTTTCCGGCATGACGGCTCTGGAAAATCTGTTGGTGGCCCAGCATAATGTGTTGATGCGCGCTTCCGGCATGTCGGTATGGGGTGTGCTGGGTTTTCCCGTTTACAAGCACGCCGAAAAACGGGCCGCGGAAAAAGCCGCTGAATGGCTTGACAAGATTGGCCTCTATGACCGCGCCGATGATCCCGCAGGCGAACTTCCTTACGGGGCCCAGCGCCGCCTCGAAATCGCCCGCGCCATGTGCACCGACCCCGTGATCCTCTGCCTTGATGAACCAGCCGCAGGCCTCAACCCGAAGGAATCTGCCGAGCTCAACACATTGCTGCGCGGCATCCGCGATGAAACTAAAACTTCGATTTTGCTGATTGAGCACGACATGTCGGTGGTCATGCAGATTTGCGATCATGTGGTGGTTCTCGAATACGGCCAGAAAATTTCCGATGGCACGCCAGCTGAAGTCAAAGCCGACCCCCGCGTGATCGCGGCCTATTTGGGTGTTGACGATTCTGAAATCGAATCGGTGGCTTCTCTCATCGAAGAAGCCATTCCGGGGGTGAAAAAATCATGACCCCGATGCTTTCCATTCGCGGTGTCAAAACCTATTATGGCAAGATCGCAGCACTCAAGGGTGTCGACATTGATGTGAACGAGGGTGAAATCGTCACCCTTATAGGTTCAAACGGCGCTGGCAAATCGACATTGATGATGACCGTCTTCGGCAGCCCTCAGGCGCGCGAAGGCGCCATCACCTTTGATGGCCAAGACATCACCAAAATGCCGACGCATCACATCGCGCGTCTTCGCATCGCTCAAGCGCCAGAAGGTCGCCGGATTTTTCCGCGCATGACAGTTATGGAAAACCTCCAGATGGGCGCAGCCGTCGATGGTTACGCTCATGTCGAGGAAGATTTGGAAAAGGCCTTCGCGCTTTTTCCGCGTTTGAAAGAACGCCACAACCAGCGCGGCGGAACACTCTCTGGTGGTGAGCAACAAATGCTTGCCATTGCCCGCGCCCTGATGAGCCGCCCACGGCTCTTGCTGCTTGACGAGCCATCGCTAGGTCTGGCTCCGCTGATTGTAAAACAAATCTTTGAAGCCATAAAAAGACTTAATCGCGAGCACAAGCTCACGGTCTTCCTCGTCGAGCAAAACGCTTTCCACGCCTTGAAGCTCGCTAACCGTGGCTATGTCATGGTTAACGGTCTGGTGACTATGAGCGGCAGTGGCGGAGATTTGCTTAAGCGTCCAGAAGTCCGCGCCGCCTATCTCGAAGGCGGAGCGCATTAGGGGATATTTATGGAAACCAAGACAATTCTCGTTTTCCTTTTCATTTCCGTTGTCCTTGGCGGCGGTGCTGCCACCATGATGGGGCGGAATTTTGCGGTCAACTGGCGCTCACCCATAGCTGTCATCGCGGCGGGCATCGGTTTGGCGCTGGGCGTGAGATTCCTGCATTATGCCCTTTTTCAAGAGACTTTGCTGACTCCCATGGGCTTCCTCGCTGATGCAATTGTGATCATCGCCTTCGGCCTTGTGGGTTTCCGTTGGCAGCGGGCTGACCAAATGACAACCCAGTATTACTGGCTTTATGAACGCACTGGCCCCCTCACCTGGCGGGCCGTTACGAAAATGGGTGACAAAACTTGAGAGAAAGGCATATATGCAATCCCAAGGCGAGGTCATCCGCCGAAAGGGCCGCATCCGGCCCACTATAAACCAAGACTAAGGGAGAACTAAATGACGAAGAACTGGATTAAGGGCATTGTCGCTGGGGCAAGCATGTTGCTGGCCACGGCTGCATATGCCGAAACACTGAAAATCGGCGTTGCCGGCCCAATCACCGGACCAAACGCAGCCTTCGGCGCACAGCTTCAGAGGGGCGCCGAGCAGGCAGCCGCTGACATCAACGCCAACGGCGGCATCAAGGGCATGCAAATCGAAATTATGGTCGGCGACGACGTGTCGGACCCGAAGCAGGGTGTTTCTGTTGCCAACAAATTTGTTGGTGACGGCGTCAAGTTCGTGCTCGGCCACTTCAACTCGGGCGTCACGATGCCCGCCTCGGAAGTTTACCGCGAGAACGGCATGATGGCGATCACACCGTCGGCCACGAACATCTGCGTGACCGACCGCAAGCTCGGCCCCTGCGGCGACAACTGGAAAGAAGCTGCCCCCGATCTTCTCATTTTCCGCACCTGCGGCCGTGACGATCAACAGGGTGCGGTTGCCGGCAAGTACATCACCGAAACCCTCAAGGGCAAAGTGGTTGCGGTCATTCACGACAAGACCCCCTATGGCCAAGGCCTGGCTGATGCGACCAAGGGCTACATCAATGCCAATGGCGTGACCGAAGCCATCTATGAAGGTGTGAACACCGGCGACAAGGATTTCTCAGCCCTCATTTCCAAAATGAAGGCTGCGAATGTCGAGATCGTCTATTGGGGCGGCCTGCACACGGAAGGCGGCCTCATCGTCCGCCAGATGCGTGACCAGGGTATGACCGCTGTGATGATGTCCGGCGACGGCATCACCTCCGACGAGTTCGCCTCGATCGGCGGACCCGGCGTTGAAGGCACCCTCATGACCTTCCCGCCTGACCCGCGCAAACGCCCAGAAGCGGCTGCCATCGTGAAGAAGTTCACGGACGCCGGCTTCAATCCCGAAGCTTACACCCTCTACACCTACGCCGCTCTGGAAATTCTCAAGGCCGCCATTGAAAAGGCAGACTCGCTTGAGCCAGCCAAGGTGGCCGCAGTCATGTATGGCGGCGACGCCTTCAAGACCGTCATCGGCGATATCGCCTTCGACAATAAGGGCGACATTACCCGCCCCGACTACGTTCTCTACACCTGGAAGAAGAACGCCGAAGGCAAGATCAAATATACAACCGAATAATTCGGTTCTTCACAGACTTGAAACCCGTATGGTTCGCGCCATGCGGGTTTTTATTTGCGCAAAATTCACTTTGCGGAGATAACATGAGTATCATGTTGAAACGCGTTTTACAGATCGCAACTCTGGTCCTGGTTGGCCTTTCCAGCATTAGCCCGGATGCCTCAGCAGAAATCCTGATCGCTACGGCTGGGCCCATGAGGGGCCAATATGCGGCGCTGGGTGAGCAACTGCGGCGCGGCGCTGAACAAGCCGTAACTGATATCAACGCCGCAGGTGGCGTGAACGGGCAACTGCTGGTGCTGGAAGTGGCGGATGACGCTTGCGACCCCAAGCAGGCGGTCACTGTGGCAAACCAGCTTGTGGCCAAGGGCATCAAGTTCATTGCCGGGCATTATTGCTCGGGTTCCTCCATCGCCGTAGCCGGGATTTATGAGGCGGCGGGCATCATCATGATCAGCCCCTCCTCCACCGGCCCCAAGTTCACCAGCGAGGGTGGCTGGAATGTGCACCGCGTTGTCGGGCGCGACGATGCGCAAGGCGCATTCGCCGGTCGCGCCATCGCCAAGGCCTATGCCAGCAAGAGCGTTGCGATACTGGATGACGGCTCCACCTATGGCGTGGCGCTGGCCGCCATGTTCAAGTCCGCCCTCAACGCGGCTGGCGTCACCGAGAAAGTGCGCGAAAGCTACAAGCCGGGCCAGAATGACTACAACGACATTGTGCAGAAAATCATTAGCGCCAATGCCGATGTCGTCTATGTGGGCGGCTATGCGGGCGAGGCGGGCACGCTGATACGGCAGCTCCGTGATTTGGTGTCCCAGTCTCAGCTTGTTGGCGGCGATGCTGTTTTGGTTGAGCAGTTCTGGTCGGTGGCAGGCACGTCCGGCGAAGGCGCGCTGGTGACGTTCGCACCGGACCCACAGAAGAATGAGGCGGCCCGCGCGGTTGTGGCTGCCTTCAAGGCCGTGAACTACAATCCGGAAGGCCATACGCTTTATGCCTATGCGGCCGTGCAGGCCTTCGCCCAGGCCGCCAAGGCAACCCAGGGCTTTGATGGCAAGGCAATGGCCCAATGGCTGCGGGCGGGGAATACTCTTAACACGGTTCTGGGGCCAATTTCACTGGATTCCAAAGGGGATGTGAAAGATGCCAAATACGTGTGGTACAAATGGTCCCAGGGCAAGTATGCTGAAACCCAGCCGTTCCCGTAACAGAGATTCGCCATGAAAGCCTTCTTCGTCCAAATCAAGTGCGAGCTCGGCAAATCCTATGCGGTGGCGACAGCCATTGCGGACGCTGAAATCGCCTCGGAGATTTACTCAACTGCGGGGACTTATGACCTGATGGCGAAATTTTATTTGGAAGACAACGTGGATATCGGCCGGTTTGTTTCCGAGAGGCTTCAGCCGATCCCTGGCATTCGGGACACGACCACAATAATTACGTTCCGGGCGTTTTGAAAAAGATGCCCGCATGATCCCGCGCTATTCACGGCCTGAGATGACCCGGATTTGGGAACCGCAGACGCGGTTTCGGATTTGGTTCGAGATTGAGGCCCATGCGGCTGATGCCATGGCCGAGCTTGGCATCGTGCCAAAGGCAGCGGCGGCGAAAATTTGGGAAACGGGCCGCGATGCGGTTTTTGATGTGGCGCGCATTGACGCCATTGAGGCGGAAACCAAGCATGATGTGATTGCGTTTCTGACCCATCTCTCCGAAATCGTCGGGCCAGAAGCGCGGTTCGTGCATCAGGGCATGACATCCTCCGACGTGCTCGATACCTGTTTCAACGTCCAATTGGTGCGCGCTGCAGACTTGCTGATTGCAGATGTGGATTCTCTGCTGGCAGCGCTCAAGAACCGCGCCATCGAACATCGGGATACGATCTGCATTGGCCGCAGCCATGGCATTCATGCGGAGCCAACCACATTTGGCGTGAAGCTCGCTTATGCCTTTGCGGAATTTCAGCGGTGCCGGGGGCGGCTGGTTGCGGCAAGGCTGGAGGTTTCGACCTGCGCCATTTCGGGAGCGGTCGGCACTTTCGCCAATATTGATCCACGGGTTGAAGAATATGTGGCCAAGAAGCTTGGCCTGTCGCCAGAACCCGTATCGACACAAGTGATCCCGAGGGATCGGCATGCGATGTATTTCTCGGTGCTGGCTGTCGTTGCCAGCTCAATCGAGCGGCTGGCCACGGAAATCCGGCATTTGCAGCGGACTGAGGTTTTGGAAGTCGAGGAGTATTTCTCGCCTGGCCAGAAGGGCTCATCAGCAATGCCTCACAAGCGCAATCCGGTGTTGACTGAGAACCTTACGGGGCTGGCGCGGCTGGTGCGCTCGGCTGCCGTGCCCGCGCTTGAAAATGTGGCGCTCTGGCATGAGCGGGATATTTCGCATTCCTCGGTGGAGCGCGGCATCGGGCCCGATGCCACGGTGCATCTGGATTTTGCCTTGCAGAGGCTCACTGGCGTTATATCCAAGTTGCTGGTCTATCCTGAAAACATGAAGCGCAATCTGGACCGGCTTGGCGGGCTTGTTCACTCCCAACGCATTCTTCTGGCGCTCACGCAAAAGGGCATGAGCCGGGAACAGTCCTATGCGGCTGTGCAAAGGAATGCCATGCCGGTGTGGCGCGGCGAAGGCAATTTCCTTGATTTGCTCATGGCTGACAAGATGGTTTCAACGCATTTATCAGTTGACGAACTCAAGTCTTTGTTTGATCTCGGTTATCACACCAAGCATGTGGAAACTATTTTCGCCCGCGTGTTTGGATGAAGCCTTGACCGCAACCTCAGACTCGGGCGAGGTGGCCCCATGGAACTCATTTCTGATACAAAGGCGCTAACCGCGCTCTGCAAGGCTTTGGCGAAAGAGGCTTTCGTCACCGTTGACACGGAATTCATGCGCGAAAGCACTTATTGGCCGGATCTCTGCCTCATACAAATCGCGGGACAGGAGACCAACGGCCTGATCGATCCGATGGTCAAGGGCATCGATCTCAAGCCATTTTTTGAACTGATGAAGAACGAGAAAGTTCTGAAAGTCTTTCATGCGGCGCGCCAGGATATTGAAATCATGGTGCATCTCTCGGGCACTGTTCCGCATCCGGTTTTTGACACCCAGATCGCCGCCATGGTGTGCGGCTTTGGCGATCAGGTGAGCTATGAGGCCATCGTCCGGAAATTGGCGAAGGCGCAAATTGACAAGTCATCGCGCTTCACCGATTGGTCGCGCAGGCCATTGACTGAGAAACAATTGACATACGCATTGTCGGACGTCACCCATTTGCGCACGGTTTATGAGAAGCTGAAAATCGAGCTGGACAGCACGGGGCGCGAGCCTTGGCTGGCGCAGGAAATGGATATTCTGACGGCCATCGAAACCTATCGCACAGAACCTGAAGATGCCTGGAAGCGCATCAAGGTCCGTTTGAAATCCAAAAAGCAACTGGCGGTCCTGATTGCGGTTGCTGGCTGGCGCGAGTTGGAGGCGCAGGAGAAAAACGTGCCGCGCTCACGCGTGGTCAAGGATGACGCGGTGGCCGAAATCGCCACCCAGATGCCGCAAAGCAAAGAGGCCCTCGGACAATTGCGCGCTGTTCCCCGGGGCTTGGGGAATTCGCGCCTTGGCGATGGCTTGCTGAAAGTGATCAAGGAGGGGCTGGCGCGCGATCCAGACACCCTGCCCCACACCAATTGGGGGCGTGATGAGACGAGTGACTCAACACAGGCCGCTGCGGAAGTCTTGAAGCTGGCGTTGAAGATTGTGTGCGAGCGAGAAGGTTTGGCGCCCAAGCTCATTGCAAATACGTCTGACATAGAGGCCGTTGCCGAGAGTGACGAGGCCGATGTTCCCCTCATGCGCGGTTGGCGCCGCGAGGTGTTTGGCAATGTGGCGCTCGAGTTGAAGCATGGCCGCGCCATGATCGGGTTCAGGGATGGCCGCGCGGTGATTACTCAATCACAACCTTAGCCGTCCGGCCCATTTCGGCGGCAAGGCCTGCCAGGCGCTTTTCAACCCGCTCGCCCATGAGGTCCTGCAATTTCTTTGGCAAGGCGAGCTGAAGGGTTTTGCCTTCGGCCATGCGCAATCCGATGCGGGGCAGCATCCCGGGCATGGCGGCTGAAAGAATGTAGGCCAAACGGAAAATCGAGCTCAGGAGGTGGGCGCGGGAGATGTGGCTGTCGTCAAGCAGGTTCACCAACCCGTCCCCCATGTCCACGCCTTCGTAACGATAAAAAATGGTGAGAGCCAGGAACACCCGGCCCGGATGATCGATGCCGACAAATGCCGCCTGTGAAATCATGCCGATCGAGCGCTCCGCGCGGTAGTCGGGATGGGCGCGCCAGCCTATGTCGGCAAGCAGGCAAGCGGCATAGCGCAATCTCTTCTCAATTTCGGTTTCCTTGATGCCCGAAACGCCGAATATCTGGTCGGTCCAGTCACACAGTTCCAGCTCATGTTCGGGCGACCTTGCATAGCGGCGGGCGAAATCCCAGCACGATGACAGCAGCGCATCGGATTGCATCTTGCGGCGCGGCAGCTTGGAATAGAGCAAGCCTTCGCGCACGCCATACACTGATGCGACGACGTCAGTTGCCTTGCACTTCAACAACAAGCGATGAAGCACAAGTGCGCCAAACGGCAATGTGTCTGAACGGCTTCTGGAAACTTCCCGGACGTTTCGAAGCGATGAGGCGGACAGTCCAGAGACCAGATCGGCCACGGACGAAGCCTGCTGGCGTGTCATGGAGTAGTGATGCAGCACGTGCAGCGGATATTTGTTCTGCGCCATGTGAAGCCTGGCCAGGTTTCGCCACGTGCCACCAACGGCGTAAAAATTGCGGTCCTTCAGATTTTCAAGGAGCTTGGCCTTTTCCAGATATTCATCAACAATCTCTTTGGCCCGCTTCATTGAGCCACCCGAAATGTCAATCAACCGGAGGGGACCCAGTGGCAGGGTAATGCCGTCGCGCAGCTTGCCGTCCTGCACGTCAATCAACTCGAGGGAGCCGCCGCCCAGGTCCCCTACAATGCCATCGGCTTCGGGAATGCCGGCTATTACACCAAGAGCCGCATAGCGCGCTTCTTCCTTGCCGGTCAAAATATTGATGCCAACCCCGATTGCCTCTTCGGCGCTTTCAATGAAAGCCTGGCCATTTTGGGCTTCGCGGGCAGCAGCTGTGGCCACCGCGAAAACCTGTTTCACGCCGATTTGCTTGGTGAGGGCGCGAAACCGGCGAAGCGCTGCAAGGGCGCGAACGATTCCGCCTTCCGCCAGCTTGCCGGTAATGGCCACGCCCTTGCCAAGGCCGCAGAGGATCTTTTCGTTGAAAACCGGCGTGGGCGAGCGGCGCAGTCCATCATAAACCACAAGGCGCACGGAGTTGGATCCAATATCCACCACGGCCACCGGGCGATAGCTGGGTGGTTCTGTTCTAAAGCCCTTGTGCCAACTCACTTCCTAACCTTGGACTTTCCTTTGGGGGTGACATTTTGCCCGGCCACACTACCTTTGAGTGCGCGGCCCCGTCCAGAGAGAGATGGGTTGTTCATGAAATAATTATGGGCGTTAAACGGGGCTTCCTCTGGCCCGGCAACGGTCCGGCGGGCTGAACCATCGGAGAGAATTTGCCAGCTCTGCTGATTGTCCTTGAAGTTCACCACCATGATCTGGTCCTGGATTTGCTCATGCACAGTGGGATTTTCGATGGGGATCAGGGTTTCAACGCGACGATGCAGATTGCGCTGCATCAGGTCGGCCGAACCGATATAGACCAGCGCCTTGACGTGGGGCAGGCCGTGGCCAGCGCCAAAGCAGATGATGCGCGAGTGTTCGAGGAAGCGCCCGACAATGCTTTTGACTCGGATGTTTTCCGAGAGGCCGGGAACGCCGGGGCGCAGGCAGCAGATGCCGCGCACAACAAAGTCGATCTGAACGCCGGCTTGGCTTGCCAGGTAGAGCGCATCGATAATTCCGGGGTCCACCAGCGAATTGAACTTGCCCCAGATTTGCGCCGGCCGGCCCGCCGTGGCATGGGCGATTTCGTTTTCAATGTTTTGCAACAGCCGGGACTTCAAATTGATGGGCGATAGCGACAGCTTTTCCAAATCCTCGGGCTCGGCATAGCCGGAAATGAAATTGAAAAGCCGGGCCGCATCGCGACACAGGGCTGGGTCGCAGGTGAAAAACGACAGGTCGGTGTAAATCTTGGCGGTGATAGGGTGGTAGTTGCCGGTGCCGTAGTGCACATAGCTTCGCATGCCGCCGCCTTCGCGGCGGACGACCATGGAAACCTTGGCATGAGTTTTGAGTTCGATGAAGCCGAACACCACCTGCACACCGGCCCGTTCAAGGTCGCGGGCCCACTGAATATTGGCTTCCTCATCAAAGCGCGCCTTCAACTCAACCAGCGCCATGACGGACTTGCCCGCTTCCGCCGCCTTGGCAAGCGCCGCGACTATGGGTGAATTGTTGGATGTACGATACAGTGTTTGCTTGATGGCCACCACGTCCGGGTCGCTAGCCGCCTGCAGGATGAATTGCACGACGACATCGAAGGACTCGTAAGGATGATGGACGACAAAATCCTTTTGCCGAATGGCGGCAAAGCAATCGCCACCATGGTCGCGCACCCGCTCCGGGAAACGCGCGACATAGGGCGTGAATTTCAAATCGGGCCGCTCGTCAAGAATGAGTTGCTTGGTGTCGGCGTAGCCGACCAGTCCGTGGCATGTCACCGTCACATCTTCGGTTACATCAAGCTGGCCCGCGATAAAGCTGCGAATGTCCGCCGGGCAATCGGCGTCCACTTCCATGCGGATAACCTGGCCCCGACGGCGGCGCTTGATGGCGCTTTCGAACAGGCGCACCAGATCTTCCGCTTCCTCTTCGATTTCAAGATCGCTATCGCGGATGATGCGGAACAGGCCCTGCCCCAACACGTCATAGCCAGGGAAAAGTTTTGGCAGGAAAACCCGCAGCATGTGCTCAAGTGAAATGAAGCGCGGCTTTGTGCCCGGCAGCCGGATGAAGCGCTCGAGTTGCGGTGGAATGGGGAGGAGCGCGTTCATGGTGCCGCCATCGCGCCTGCGGCTGAGTTCCAGCGCTATGATGAAGCCCCGGTTGAGAATGAACGGAAACGGATGGGCGGGATCAATCGCGATGGGGGTGACGATGGGCAGGATATGTTCGAGAAAACGGTTGTCGAGCCACTTGTGTTCATCAGGCGTGAGGTCAGCCTCGCCAACAATCATGATATTGTTGTCAGCCAGCTCCTGTTTGAGTTGAAGCCAGCGGAGGTCCTGTTCGGCCATCAATTCCTGGGCAAATTTTCTGATCTTTTCAAGCTGCTCGGAGGCGTTCAGGCCATCATCGCTTATCTCGACAATTTGCTCGCGCACCTGGCCCACCAGGCCCGCCACGCGCACCATGAAAAACTCATCGAGATTGTTTCCGGAAATCGACAGGAAGCGCAAGCGCTCCAGTAATGGGTGATTGCGATTGCAGGCCTCTTCCAGCACGCGCATGTTGAAACCCAGCCATGACAGCTCGCGGTTGAAAAACCGTCGCGGGTCGTTCATGCCGGGTGGGCTCAAGACTGGCGAAGCTGCGGCGTCGTTCATCGGCTCGTCCTTCGGAAACACTTCATATTATTCGATATTCCGCAGTTATGACAGAATGGTGAAACCAGAGCGTTAAAGGCCTACTCGCTGTCACCGAAAAGCTCTGGCGCATTGAAATTGCTCATTATTCTGGCGACAAAGGGGCGGGTCACCTCGGCTTTTTCTTCCCATGCCCGGCGGTCGATTTCTGCCACTAGCGCGCGCGCGGCCTCCAGCGACCTGGGCATTCTGGTTAACATAAAACTAATTGTGGTTTCCTCCGGGGCGATCTGCCGATCAAGGAACAGCTTCACCAATACGCCTCGCAGCAGCGCATCGTCGGGCGGCAGAATCTCCACCATGGGCAGCGCCCGCAGTCTTGAGGCGAGGTCCGGCAGGGATATCTTCCACTGCTGGGGTCGCATCTGCGACGTCAGCAGCGCACTTGCCGATTGTTGCCTGGCCAGATTCAGCAGATGGAACAATGCCGTTTCATCAAGCTTGGTTTCCGATACATCCTCAATGGCAAGCGCTCCACCAGACAGCAGCTCAGGTGCGTTTTCCACTTGCACATCTTGCGCGCGTGTAAACTTGGCCTTGGCGCGCTGGCGCCAGACTTCGGCCAAGTGCGATTTGCCGCTTCCCGGTGGTCCAACCAGCATCACTGCCGTAGACGGCCACATCGGCCATTGATCAACCAGTGCGACGGCCGCCGCGTTTGAACCGGTTACCAGAAAATCGTCACGGCCAAGGGCCTGGCGGTGAGGAAGGTCGAAGGCGAGTTGCCGGCTTCTGCCTGTCATTTCGCTGGCTTGCGCAGGGGTTTTTCAATTGGGATGCCGCGGTAGAGTTTGCTCGCCAGATATTGGGCAAGGGCAAAACGCACGAGCACACCAGCGGCGGCGGCCATAGGGACCGCTAGCAACAAGCCAACAAAGCCAAAGATGTAGCCAAATGCAAAAAGCGCGAACATGAGCCACACGGGATGTAGGCCAACGCTGCTTCCCACCAGTTTGGGCGACAGGAAGTTTCCTTCAATGAACTGGCCCGCGACAAAAATTCCGACGATGATCAACATGCTCACATAGTCAGGCCAGAACTGCACCAGTCCCACGCCAATGGCCATGATGCCGCCGAGCAGGGCACCCACAAAGGGGATGAAACTCAGAAGGCCAGCAGCGAGGCCTATGACCAGGCCAAATTTCAATCCGGCAATTGACAGGGCGATCGCATACAAGACGCCGAGCAAGAGGCAGACAGTTCCCTGCCCGCGGATAAAACCGGCCATGGCGGAATCAATATCAGCCGCGATTGTTCTGATTGCATCGACGTGGTCGCGCGGCAGCCATCCATCCACCTTGGCAACGATCTTGTCCCAGTCGGCCAGCAGGTAGAATGCCACAATGGGTGTCACCACCATGAGCGACACGATATTGACCAGCGCCAGGCCGCCTGACCAGACGGAAGCCAAGAGTGTGGCGGTCCAGCCTGCGGCTTTGCCCGCTATTTCAGAAATCGAGCCCTGGATATCAGTTCCGGACTTGGCGATGGCGTCCTTGATCCATTGGGGCGCCGCTTCATTGAAGCGCGCCAGCAGCGCCTGCATGAGTGCTGGCAAATCACCGGCGAATTTCGCGATTTGATCGCCGAGTATTGGCACGATCAGCAGCAGGACAAGAATCAGCAGAAGAACGCTGAGGCCCAGAATCACCAGGGTCGCGATCACGCGGGGCAGGCCCAGGCGCTCCAGCGCGTCGGCCACGGGATCAAGAAAATAGGCCAGTACGAGGCCCGCGATAAATGGCAACAAAATGGGGCTCAGAAGCCACAGCACGATGATGAACGCCACGAGCGAAATGAGCCAGAAGGAGATTTGCCGTTGAAGCGTCATATAGCTGGTCTACTCCTGTTTTCCATTGGCCATGTGCTGCAGCCAGGTCCACATATACAGCGCGCCGGAACCAAAGGTCAAAACTCCTACGCTGATGAAACCTGCGAATAGTATCTGCCGCAAGTCCAACTCCAGCGCCAAAAACCCCAGCACAAAAACCGCGAGAATGATTTGTCCCGCAGTGTTCACCTTGCTGGCCATTGAAGGCGCTACCGCGAGTTTCTTGCCCAGCACCCAGGACAATATCACGGCGCCCACAATCAGAATGTCGCGTGTTACAACAAGGATGACGAGCCATGTGGGCAGGTCCTTCTGCAGGCCAAGCGTGACATAGACCGAGACGAGCAGCGCCTTGTCGGCGATGGGATCGAGATAGGAGCCAAGCTCGGTATGCTGATTATAACGGCGCGCGATGAAACCATCCACGCCATCGCTGATGCCCGCGACCATGAAGGCAAAAAACGCCAAGGCGTATTCGCCGGAGATGATCAGCCACACGGTCAGGGGCACAAGCAGTATGCGGCCAATGGTTATGAAATTGGGCAGGTTCATGTGAGCGGCTGGATTATCCAACTGCCCCCCACCTGCGAGAGCGTCAATCCCATTTCCTGAATGGAATTCTGCATCTCGGTTAAGTCCCCCACATACATGAGGCGAATGACAGCGCCGTTGCCCGCGAGCGTTGACACATCAACACCGATAACGCCGGGTGTGGAGAGAATGCGTGAGCGAATTCCGTTCCATTCCGAAGGGCTTGTGAATGGCACGGCAACCGGAATGGACGAAGACTCGCCGCCGTCACCATACCCGCTTTCCGCTTCGGACTGCGCCACTGCTTTCTGCTTGTCTGACCGGTATTTGTCCACCATCACAGCATGGAAACGCGAGGCAGCCAGCGCCGCAGAGGCTTCCGGGCTGGGTGGTTCAGAGGAAAACGATTTATCGAATGTAATCTTGCCCAGCTCGGAGTTGCCGGCCATCGTGGCATGAATGCCGCCGCCTTCAACGGCTTCTGCCGTGGTGACCAGCACGGTTTTCGCGCCGTAGCGGCGGCGCAACGCTTCCAGCTTCACCGGGCTTAACTCCAGCACATCCTCCAGCGTCACCGCATTGGCGTCCTCAAGGTCGCCCAAGGGGATGACGAGCGGCACCTGGGATTGCTCGGCGTGAAGATCTATCCACGCCTGCCGCCATGGATTGTCCTCCCAGAGCACAAGCCCCTCCGGGGTTTTCCACAGGGGAATAACCAGCATCGGGATCGCCTGGTCGGCCGCGACATTCACCCCGTATTGGGCGAAAAGATTGTAAATCTTCGTGGGCAGGAAACGCACGGTGAACTTGCCGATGTAGCGGCCGGGGCCGGTATTTTCTTCCTCAATCGACAAGGACTTGAGCAGCGGGAGCACGTCTTTGGCCTCCATGCCCGCGATCACTGTAGCGAGGGATTCATTGCCCAGCCGCCGCGCCAGCATCACGATGGCCTTCATCTGGACTTCGACCAGCGCCTTGTTCTTGGCGGATGCGGCGTCCTTGTCGGTCACATCCACCTCGACGCCCTGCACGGCGAAAATGTTGGTTTCGACGGGGCCTCCAGCATAGGCACCCACCGGGCACCCAAGCATGATCATCGCGGCCATGAGAACCAGCCACATTTTCCGATGGATCATGCCGTCAACCGCTCCATTTCCCTTGGTGATTTCTCACCATCACGCTTTATTCATGCGCCACTTCAGGCTAAGAGGCCTCTTTACCACGAATAATGGGGCAAACTAGCGGCATGCGCGGCGGCAAACAAGCGGCAAGAAACGGCGTTACCTACGCGGATGCCGGCGTTGACATAACCGCTGGCAATGCGCTGGTTGATGCGATCAAACCCTTGGCGCGCTCGACCCGCCGCAAAGGGGCTGATTCAAGACTGGGAGGCTTTGGCGGACTATTTGACCTCAAGGCCTGTGGCTACAAAGACCCGGTGCTGGTGGCCGCCAATGACGGCGTTGGCACCAAGCTGCGGGTGGCCATCGAAACCGGGCTGCACCACGGTGTGGGCGTTGATCTGGTTGCCATGTCAGTCAACGACCTTATTGTGCAGGGGGCCGAGCCGCTTTTCTTTCTCGACTACTTTGCAACCGGCAAACTTGATGTGGCTCAGGCGCGCGATGTGATTGCTGGTATTGCCGATGGCTGCCGCCAGGCGGGCTGCGGCCTCATCGGCGGTGAAACTGCCGAGATGCCGGGCATGTATCATGGCAAGGATTATGATCTCGCGGGCTTCGCGGTCGGGGCTGTTGAGCGCAAGAGAATTTTGCCGACGGCTGATGTCGGTGCTAGCGATGTTATTTTGGGACTGGCCTCATCGGGCCCGCATTCGAATGGTTATTCGCTCATTCGCAAGATTGTCGAAATGAGCGGGCTTGGCTATGATGCACCAGCACCATTTGCGGCAGGCAAGTCCCTCGGCGAAGCATTGCTCACACCCACACGGATCTATGTAAAGCCCTTGCTCAAGGTGTTTGCCAAGAGCAAATCCATCAAAGCACTGGCACATATTACAGGCGGTGGCTTCCTTGAAAACATCCCCCGGGTTTTGCCCAAGGGAATGGTTGCTGACATCAATCTGGACAACGTGCCTTATCTGCCGGTGTTCAACTGGCTGCAGGAAATCGACGGCACATCAGAGCGCGAAATGCTGCGCACGTTTAACTGCGGCATCGGCATGATCGTGGTGGTGAAAGCGAAAGATGCAAAACCGGTAGCCGCAATCCTCAAAAAATCAGGAGAAAAAGTTGTCACCCTCGGCTCCTTGCGCAGGCGTAAAGGCATGGAGGAACAGGTGGCAACGACCGGCAGTTTACGCGTTCAATGAACCGCAAGCGCGTTGGCGTTTTGATTTCCGGGCGCGGATCCAACATGGCGGCGATTGTGAAAGCCGCGCGCAATCCAGCCTATCCGGCTGAGATTGTTTGTGTTGTTTCGAACCGGCCCGATGCAGCTGGACTGCAATTTGCGCGGGATAACAGCATTGCGGCGCACGCCATTGACCATAAACAATTTTCTTCGAGGGAAGAATTTGATTCAGCCCTCAATGATTACCTGCAATCGCAACGGCTCGACATTGTCGCCTGCGCCGGCTTCATGCGCATCATGTCGCCGGTCCTGACCAAGGCCTGGGCGGGCCGCATGATCAATATTCATCCTTCGCTGCTGCCGCTCTACAAGGGCACGCACACGCATGCGCGCGCTTTGGCGGATGGTGCAAAAGTGCACGGCTGCAGTGTGCATTATGTCTCGGCTGAATTGGATTCAGGCCCCGTGATTGCGCGGGCCGAAGTTCCCGTGTTGCCTGGTGACACGCCCAAAACCTTGGCCGCGCGCGTGCTGGTGGAAGAGCATAAGCTCTATCCCAAGGCGCTCGCCATGGTCGCACTTACGTAAATACATCCAACTGGGGTTGGCCGGTTTCCTTCCGCACTTCCTCCTGCCAGCGCTTTAACAATACCTTGCGGCGTTCCGGATATTTGTCTTTCAATACGTCCATCGCCAGCATGCGATCCGTGCGGAAGGAGCGGAAGCCCTGGCGCAATTCGCACCAGCCGATGATGATGCGCTGCGCATCGAAATAGGAAACGGCGATTGGCCAAATCACGCGGGAAGTTTCCGCCCCCTCCTCAGCGCGATAATTCAACGACACTTTTTTGCCCTCACGGATGGCGCTGCGAAACAGCGCCACGTCAATCTTGTCCAGCACATGGGCATAGCGCGGCGGTACAAGCAGTGCTGCATCAAACAGGAAAGGCCGCAGCCTTTCGGGCAGTACGGTGCCGATTTTGGCGACCGTGTCCTGTGCCGCGCGCGACAGGTCCACATCGCCCCGCCGCATGACCCAGCGCAGGCCCAGCATCACAGCTTCAAGCTCATCGGTGGTGAACATCAACGGCGGCAGGTCGTAGCCTTCACCCAATACATAACCCACGCCCGCTTCCCCGCGAATGGGAACTCCGTCGGTTATCAGTGTGGAAATATCGCGGTAAACCGTGCGGAGTGAAACTTCCAGCTCATGGGCCATCACATCCCCGGTCACCGGCCTGCGGTGGCGGCGGAGAATTTGGATCAACTGCAAAAGACGGTCGGCTCTGCGCATGTCTTTCTTTTAGCGAATGTTGCTGACAGAAACTGTCAGCAGCGTGGCAGTAGTAGAACAGGCGAAAAGGAGACGCAACAATGATCACGCTTTATGGTTCAGGACCACACTTCGGCATGCCGGACCCCAGCCCCTTTGTTATCAAGGCGGTGACACTCTTCAGGATGGCAGGCATTCCTTACACGCCCGCTGAAATGAGCTTCGGCAAAGCGCCCAAGGGCAAGATTCCCTATATGGAGGAAGGCGGCAAACTCATTGGCGACTCCACGTTCATCCGGTTTTACCTCGAAGAAAAATACGGAATTGATTTCAATGCAGGCTACAACTCCATTGAACTGGCGCAGGGCTGGGCAATCGAGCGCATGCTGGAAGAGCATTTCTACTGGTTTGTCGTCCACGACCGATGGTGTGTGGAGCGCAACTTTGAAGCGGGGCCACGAGAATTCTTCAATATGGCTCCTGCTCCCATTCGCCCTTTCATCAAGGCCATGGTCCGGCGGCAAGTACGCAAGACCCTGCACGCGCAAGGCCTTGGCCGCCATACCGATGCGGAGCGCAACAGGCTCGGAATTGCCCATGTAAATGCCGTCGCAACTTTACTTGGCGGAAAAAAATATCTGCTGGGCAGCAATCCATGCGGCGTGGATGCAACGGTTCATGCTTCGCTTTGGGCCGCCAGTTGCCCATTATTTGAGTCAGTAATAGGCGCACATATCCGTAGCCACGAAAAAATCATGGGTTATATTGAGCGCATGTCTTCCGAATTTCATCCGGGCTTTGCCAATGGCAAAAACTAGGTTCAACGACAGGGACGTCGAGGCTGTTTTCAGCGCGTATCCCCTTCCCGTTCAACGCAAGCTTTTAGAGTTGCGAAGCATGATTTTTGATGTGGCAAAGAAAACTTCTGGCGTGGGACAACTGGAAGAAGCATTGCGCTGGGGACAACCCAGCTATCTTACTTCCGAAACAGAAAGCGGCAGCACGATCAGAATTGACCAAATCAGGAATGAGTCAAGTAAATATGGCATTTATTTCATTTGTACGTCGGGCCTGATTGACGATTTCAAAGAGCTCTATAGGGATGAGATGGATTTTGTAGGCAACCGCAGCATTGTGTTTGATGTGGCCGATGAGCTATCAGAGGCAGCGTTGCGCCATTGCATTTCATTGGCGCTGACCCATCACCTGCGCAAACGAGTCTAAACATGACCAAACCCCTTCCAATCATTATCGACACCGACCCCGGCCAGGACGACGCGGTTGCAATTCTCCTGGCGCTGGCTTCACCGGAATTTGAGGTTTTGGGCATCACGGCGGTGGCGGGAAACGTGCCTTTGGCGCTCACCGAAATCAACGCGCGCAAGATATGCGAATTGGCGGGAAAGCCGGAGACGAAGGTTTTCTCTGGCGCCGTGCGTCCATTGCTGCGCGACCTGGTGACCGCTGAATACGTGCATGGACGCACGGGATTGGATGGGCCCGTTTTGCCCGAACCCACAATGCCGCTGCAAAAGCAGCACGCGGTTGATTTTATCGTCGAAACACTCATGACGCGCGAAGCCGGAACAATAACGCTCTGCGTGCTTGGCCCCATGACGAACATCGCCCTTGCCCTCAATCGCGAACCGCGCATTGCCTCGCGCATCAACCGCATTGTGGCGATGGGCGGCGGATTTTTCGAAGGCGGCAATGTAACGCCCGCCGCCGAGTTTAACATCTATGTGGACCCCCACGCGGCGCGCGCGGTTTTCGATGCGGATATTCCAATCACGCTTATACCGCTGGATTGCACCCACCAGGCGCTGACCAGCCGGGTGCGGGTGGAAAAGTTCCGCGTCATGAAAAACAAGTGCGGGCCTGCGACCGCCGCCCTTCTGGATTTCTTTGAGCGTTTCGACGAGCAGAAATATGGCACTGACGGCGGCCCGCTGCATGACCCCTGCGTGATGACATGGCTGCTGAAACCAGAACTGTTTCAAAGCCGCGATGTGAATGTCGCCATTGAATGCGAGTCAGAATTGACCATGGGCATGACGGTTGTGGACTGGTGGAAGGTCACCGAGCGCAAACCTAATGCCACGGTTTGCCGGTCAATCGATGCGGACGGCTTCTTTGATCTGCTCACAGAGCGGATTGCGAGATTGCCTTAGCCTGCCAATACAGCCACGGGCGCCAACGTCGCCAGCAACAGAACTGCTGCCATGATAAGCAGCAACTTGTGAGTTTCACTCATGGACAGATGGTGACGCGATTCTGCGCGCGGGAAAATGATTCTTTTCAATGGTTTGCCGTGCGAGGACTCCGTTTGGTTAATCATTGGTTAATTGTGATGACTTGCCGGGCGCGCAGCTTGAGCCGCAAATGCCTGATGCTGGTTTGATTGGTTGTCGTCGAAACCTGCGTTTGCGCTGTTTTCTTCTTGGCATCCGCAAATGCGCTTGATGATGCGGCGACCAGCATAAGGCCCAGTATTGCCAGCGTTTGAGTAGTTTTCATGATTTATCAGCCCTTCCTGGCCCGAAATTTTCGATAAGGGTGTCGACAAGCGGCAATACCACTCCAATTCCTATGGCCATAACAACAATCATGAATAGCGTATTGGTGAAAGCTGTCGCCGCAAGAACCACCGCGGCGGAAAACAGCAAAACAAGAATGGCTTCCAACAGAATTCGCATGGCAGGCTCCGTGAGGATTCAAGCGTTTAACTTGGCCCCGTTTTAAGCCTTCCAGCCTGAGCCTAAGCTGAACCTGCCGTTCATTTTGAGTTCATGCCGCGCCGCGCAGCCAGACTCGATTGTCATGGTAGGTGCCGCCGGCCGCCGGAGCGGGCTGGTCGCTGCCTGTCAGCGTGTTGATGCCTTGGCCATCCTCAAAGGCTTCATTGGGCCAGACTGATTCCGCAATGAGCACGCCGCGCCTTTGGCCCGCATGGGCCTTGGCGTGGAGCGTCACAACGCCCCGGGCGCTGCCGACTTTCACCTTGTCGCCGTCAGCAATGCCTGCCGCCGCCAAATCAAGCGGATGCACAAAGAGCGTTGGCCTGCCCTCGCGTTTTAGCGACGATGGTGTTTCGTTGAATGTGGAATTCAGGAAGGTGCGCGCCGGGCTGGTGGCGAGGCGGAAGGGGTATTCGTCGTTTGCTTCTTCATGCACGTTCCAATGGTCCGGAAATTCCGGCATGCCGCCAATCGGCCCAAACACGCCCTTTGGCGACAGGTAAGCGGCTTTCACCCAGTCAGGCCTGAAATGAAACTTGCCATCCGGATGGCCAAAGCCATTGAGGCAGTGCGAGGTTTCGAAATCGGGCTGCACATCAATCCAGTTTTCCTCGTCGAGCTTCTGGAGATCTGGCCGTTTTGAGTGGGTGAGTGTCCAGTCAATGATTTCGCGGGGGCTCATGGCGAAGCCTTCATGCTCAGCGCCCAGCCTTTTGGCCAGATCGCATATCACGTCATGATTGGTGCGGCATTCGCCCGGCGCTTCCACAAGCTTGCGGCCAAGCATGATGTGCTGGTGGCCACCGCCCTGATACACATCGTCATGCTCGAGGAACATCGTGGCGGGCAAAACGATGTCGGCGTATTTGGCCGTTTCGGTCATGAACTGCTCGTGCACGCACACGAACAAGTCCTCGCGGGCCAAGCCCTGTTTCACTTTGGTTTGATCGGGCGCCACGGAGGCCGGATTGGTGTTTTGAATGAGCATGGCCTTCACCGGCGGGCCGCCAGCCAGATCATGGGGATCGCCCAGCAAGGCGGGGCCAATGCGGCTTTGATCAATCACGCGAAGGCTGGAATTCTTCCTGTCCAGCCCTTCGATCATGGTCTTGTTCCATTTGTACATGCCGCTGTTGGAATGGAGCGCGCCGCCGCCTTCGTGCTGCCAAGCGCCGGTGACTGTTGGAATGCAGGCGACGGCATGAACATTGACAGCGCCATTGCGCGAACGGCTGAAGCCATAGCCGATGCGGAAATAGCTTCGCCGGGTTTCGCCGATCAGCTTGGCGAAGGCTTCGATTTCGGCCACAGGGATGTCGCAAATTTTCGCCGCCCATTCCGGCGTTCTGGTTTTGAGATGGGCTTCAAATTCGCGCGGGCAATCCGTGAGCTTTTCGAGATAGGGCCAATCGGCATGGCCATCCCGGAACAGCACATGCATGATGGCGCAGGCGAGCGCCCCATCGGTGCCGGGACGGATCAGGACTTTGACGTCGGCCTGTTTCATGGTGCCGGTATCGTAGATATCGACACAGGCAATTTTGGTGCCGCGCTCCTTGCGGGCTTTGAGCGCGTGGGTCATCACGTTGACTTGCGTGTTCACCGGATTTCCGCCCCAGATGACGATCAGGTCGGACTCGTGCATTTCGCGGGGATCGACGCCCGCGACCTTGCCCACGCCGGCAAAATATCCGGTCCACGAAAGCGTTATGCAGAACGTGCCATACATGCCGGAATATTTCTTGGCGTGGCGCAGGCGCTCGATGCCGTCGCGCATCACGAGACCCATGGTGCCCGCGTAGTAATAGGGCCAGATGGACTCCGAGCCGCAGTCGGCCTCGGCCTTCAGGAAAGCCGTTGCGGTTTCTGCCATAGCCTCTTCCCAGGAAATGCGCGTGAATTGGCCGGACCCCTTGGGGCCAGAGCGCTTCAGGGGATAGAGCAGCCGGTCTGGATGGTGGATGCGCTCGGCGTAGCGCGCCACTTTTTCGCAGATCACGCCCAATGTATAAGAATTATCTTTGGCGCCATGCACCCGCCCAATGGTGCGCTCATCCAGCAGCTCCACTTCCAGCGCGCAGGTCGACGGGCAATCATGGGGGCAAACGGAAATTCCGGTTTTGATAGTGGGCTGAATGTTCATGGACGGCAGATATAGCCGAAACTATAGTGGCCGTCATGACCCCCGTTACCTCGCTGCAAAATCCCATAATCAAGCTTATCCGCTCCCTGTCCGAAAAGAAATTCCGCAGGGAAACAGGGCTGTTTGTGGCCGAAGGCTGGGACATGCTGAACCGGGCGCGAAAGCAGGGTTGGGTGCCGGAGCATTTGCTGTCAACCGAACCCATATCGCCCTGGGGCGAGGCGCAACCGCTGCTGGTGAGCAAAAAAATCGTGGCAAGTTTAAGCAGCCAGAGCAATCCCCACAGCGCGTTAGCTACTTTCAGGCAGCGTTACGCGTCAGGGATCGCCCAATCAGGCGTGTGGGTGGCGCTGGAGCACATGCGCGATCCCGGCAATCTGGGAACCATAATCCGCACCGTTGATGCCGTGGGTGCCAGCGGTGTGGTGCTCGTTGGTGATTGCTGCGATCCCTTTTCCAGCGATTGCGTGCGGGCAACAACAGGTTCCATTTTTAGGGTTCCACTGGTGCGGACGGAAGCGTCGGCATTTGTTGCCGTGTGCAAGACCTGGCCCGGCGATGTCATCGGCACAGCCATGAAGGCAAATGAGGATTACAGGCGGCCCTACAGATCCCCCACCCTGCTTCTTATGGGCAGCGAAGGCGCTGGACTTTCTGAGAAGCTATCGGAAGCTTGTAATATTGTGGCGCGCATTCCCATGACCGGAGATGCCGAGTCGCTCAATGTGGCCACGGCGGCGGCACTCATGCTTTATGAAATCCGGCGGGCAGAGTTGAAATCGTTTGCCCGCCATTGGTGAAACTGCCTCACCAATCCACTACAATCTGGACCTTGAGAAAGAGAGCGTCAGTGGGCTAACTTTCAACGCAGAGGGAGAATTCCATATGAAAACGCATGCGCGGGTTGTTGTTGTGGGCGGCGGCGTCATGGGCGTGGGGTTGCTCTATCATCTGGCGCTTGAGGGATGGAGCGATGTGGTGCTGGTTGAAAAGGGAGAGCTGACGTCCGGCTCCACCTGGCATGCGGCGGGGCAATGCCCGCAGTTCAACGGCTCGCTCAACATGTCCAAGGTGCATCTCTATGGAACCCAGCTTTACCCGCAACTGGAAAAGCTCACGGGACAGGCGGTTTCCTGGCATGGTTGCGGCGGCCTGCGGCTGGCGACGACTGATGAGGAAGTGAACTGGTTCAAATATGTCTATGGCGTTTCCCGCCTTGCCGGTTACGAATGCGAAATCATCGGGCCTGCGGAGATCAAACAGTATCATCCCTTCCTTGAAATCTTCGACGTGAAGGCGGCATTCCGAACCATCACTGATGGCCATGTGGCCCCTGCTGACATCACCAACGCCATGGCGGCGGGGGCGCGGCAGCTGGGTGCGGAGATCTATCGGCGCTGCCGCGTTGTTGATATCAGGCCAATGGCGAATGGCGAGTGGAACGTTATCACGGAAAACGGCAACATCTCGTGCGAGCACGTGGTGAATTCCGCCGGCTCATATTGTGACGTTGTGGGCTCATGGACGGGCCACAATGTCCCCATCATCAATATGCTGCATCACTACATGATCACCGAACCACTGAAGGAACTCATCGATCTTGAAATCGAATTGCCGGTGGTGCGCGACCCCTACTCCCATGCCTATTTGCGGGAGGAAACCCATGGGGTTTTGGTTGGCCCCTATGAGACCACAACAGCCCATGTCTGCTGGGACGGGAAGCCTCCGGCCTGGGATTTTGAAAGCGAGCTGGTGGCGCCTGAACTGGACCGCCTTACCCCTTGGCTGGAAAAGGCCAGTGAGCGTCTGCCGCTGTTTGGCCAGGCTGGATTGAAAAATGTCGTTTCCGGCGCCATCACCCATACGCCGGATGGCACCTATCTTTCAGGCCCCGCCACCGGCCCCAGGAATTACTGGATGCATTGCGGCGCTTCCATTGGCATTTGCCAGGGCGGCGGAGCTGGCAAATATCTGGCGCAATGGATGGTGCATGGACAAGCCGAGATCAACATGCGGGAATTTGATCCGCGCCGCTTCGGCAACTGGGCCACCAAGGATTACACCACGGAAGTTTCCATCGCCGACTACCACCACATGTATTACTGCTACAAGCCGGGCGAGCAGCATACGATTGGGCGCGGGCTTCGCAAGTCGACACTTTATGACAAGCTGAAGTCCCATGGCGCGCAATTCTCCCAGATCTTCGGCTGGGAGCGCGTCCGCTGGTATGACCCTTCGGGCCAGGGCGAGGATTTTTCCTTCAAGCGCTCAAACTGGTTTGACGCGGTGCGGGCGGAAGCCATGGCTGTGCGTGAGAGCGTCGGACTGATGGACTTGTCAACCTTCACCAAGTTCGACGTCACGGGCAAAGACGCTTACAACTTCCTGTTGCGTATTTGCGCGAACAAAATTCCCACCAGGGACGGCGGCATTATTCTGGGCCACCTGCTGAATGAGAACGGTTTCATCGAATCCGAGATCACGGTTACCCGGCTTGGCCAGGAGCATTTCTATGTGCTTTCGGCAGCCGTTGCCCAATTGCACGACAAGGATCAGCTGGAATGGCGCAAGAGGCCCGGTGAGGCAGTTGAAATAACTGATATTACGGATGAATTTGGCGTTCTGGTGCTGGCCGGCCCGCGCGCGCGCGAAGTGTTGCAACTTTGCACCACTTCTGATCTTTCTAATGCGGGGTTGCGCTGGCTGACCGGAAAGGTTGCCATGGTGGCGGGCGTCAATATCAGGTTGCTGCGGGTCAATTATGTGGGCGAATTGGGCTGGGAGCTGCATGTGCCCATGAAGGAAATGCCGCAAATTTTCGATAGTTTGCTGGCGGCTGGTAAACCCTACGGGCTGAAATTGTTCGGCACATACGCCATGAATTCGCTGCGCATGGAAAAATCCTACCGTGGCTGGGGTTCCGAACTCACCAGCGAAGTCGACATGTTCGAGGGCTCGATGGAGCGCTTTTTCCATAGTGATAACAGAGAGTTTACGGGAAAGTCTGCCAGCCTTGCCAGGCAGCGGCGCGGCCCCCGGATAAAGCTCGTATGCCTGGAAGTCGCCAATACTGATTGCGATTGCATAGGCAATGAACCGGTTTATTGCGGTGACAAAATTGCAGGTGTCACCACGTCCGGCGGCTATGGCCATGCGGTCAAGAAATCCCTGGCCTTTGCTTATGTTGAGCCTGGCCTGGCAAATATCGGCACCGATTTTGACGTGCTCATGTTCGGCGAACGCCGAGCAGCCAAAATCATACCCGAATCAGCCTGGGATCCGTCGAACTCTCGATTGAAAGCCTAGAGCGCCGTCAGGTTCTTGGTTGGCGGCAGTTCTTCCCACGAGCTTCCCGCCGCAATAATGCAGGTCTTGCCGGTGGGCTGCGTCACCATAATGGTCCAAGTGCCCTTTTCGGATGTGAAGATTTCAACCAGATTGGTCTGGTTTGCAATGCCCAAGGCCTTGCTAGTTTCCTTGTATTTGTCGGCTAATGTCTTAATGAAATCAGCACGATCGCCGCAGGGAAACTGAGCTTGCGCCGGGTTGGCGGTGGCCAACGCCAAGAAAGACAAACTCGCAACTACAACATTCAGTTTAAGCATAAGTCCTCCAGTTCCGCCGTCCGAGGCGCCGCCGGAGGTATCTCAACCTCCTGAGGTCAGGCAGGCCTCGGAGAGGCTATGTCGATTAAATCGTTCATAAACAGCTCCAAATACTCGTACGATCCGATGATGCGCCCAATAGGTTAACGAATTGCGAAAAGCCCCCCGATGCTCTAGCTAGCCGGGATGCCCCCGCAGCAGCAAAAGTTAACCGGAATTGCCCTCATGATCGGGGCCATGCTGGTGCTGCCATTTCTGGATGTGGTGGCAAAAATACTCGGGCAGCAGGAGGTTCCTATCATCCAGATCGTCTGGGCCAGGCTTTTGTTTGGCATGACGATGACGGCCCCCTTCGTTCTGCAATCAGAAGGTGTAAGGGGACTTTGGCCGCAGCGGCCCTACATGCATGCGATACGGGCCGTTCTGCTGATCATCGCCACGGGGCTGTTTTTTTGGGCCTTGAAGTTTCAGGGCATCGCCGAAACCTTGGCGATTTTCTTTGTGCAACCCCTCATTATCACGCTGCTTTCGCCTTTCGTGCTGGGCGAGAAAGTCGGGCCAAGGCGCTGGTTTGCCGTGGGTGTGGGTTTTGTGGGCACCATGATCATTATTCGCCCCGGTTTTCAAAGCCTTGCGCCGGGCGTATTCATGGCGCTGGGATCGGGAGCGTCAATTGCGATCTATATGCTGATGACGCGCAAGATCGCCACCCGCGAGGCCCCGCTGGCAAGCATTTTTCATACGAGCCTCGCTGGCACGGTTTTCACAACAATCGCCGTGGCGTTGGTCTGGCATCAGCCGACACCTGAACAGTGGTGCCTGTTCCTGCTTCTCGGTGGCATCGGCACGCTTGGCAACTATCTCATCGCAAGGGCCTATCAGGTGGCGGAAGCCTCGCTTCTGGCTCCCCTGGGCTATACGGAAATGATCATGGCGGTTTTCGCCGGCTGGTATTTCTTCGGCGATTTTCCGGATGTCTGGACGTTTGCAGGCGTTGGCATTCTCATCGCCTGCGCCATCTATATTTCCTACCGGGAGCGGGTGAGAAAAATTGTGCGCGCTGAGGTCGGCGAGTTTTTATAGGCTCAGTTTTTCATCATGCGTTCAATTCTACTGTCAGGTACGAACCACATTAACGCAACGGCTATGTAGAGAGCGCCAGAAATCCACGGATAGTAAAGAGCCAGGGCAACGGCAACTACATAGGCGAGGAGTGACACTTTGCCTTTGAAGTCCGAACCGATTGCTTTGGCAATATCTGAGTCTTTTCCATGTGTTCCGATGATTGCCATGACAAGAATTGTATAGGCTATGGCCGCAGCCAGCAGGTTTACGCCGTAAAACACCACCGGCCACGTTGCGAAATGGTTTTCGCCCATCCAGCCCGTGGTGAAGGGAAACAGCGAAAGCCAAAACAGCAGATGCAAATTGGCCCACAGCATGCCGGCGCTCACGCGCTTGACGGCATGCAGGAGATGGTGGTGATTGTTCCAGTAAATGCCAACATAGGCAAAGCTCAGCACATAGCTGAGGAAGATTGGACTCAGCTCCCAGAGGGCCGATAGTTCGGGATTATGGGGAACTTTCAATTCCAAGACCATGATCGTGATGATGATGGCGATCACACCATCGCTGAATGCTTCAAGCCGCGTTTTGCCCACAATCAAACTCCTCGCCGAATCAATTGGAATACTACCCGCACCCCGAAGTGCCTCGCAATGCGGGGCCTCGAAGGTGTTTGCCGCACGGGCGTTCCGAGGCCTTGCTCTCGCAAAGCATCACGGCGTGAGGAGGATCGTCAGGCAGCGGCAGGCCTGGAATCTTCCCGCAATTTCAACAAGTACCAGACAATCGCCACGCCCAGCACCTTGCTGGCCATTTCGGTCCCGAAGGCGGCGGGTGTCAGATAGTCAGCCAAATATTGGAAGGCCAGCGTGTCCAGCGGAACTGCGACAAGGCTCGAGATCAGGATGCGCGATTGCAGGGGGCGTTTGGTGAAGGAATAGATCGCCCAGTCGGCCATTTCAGAAAGCACGAAGGCTGACACGCTGGCAATTGCGATGGCCGGATCGACCATAAGATAGGTGACGATGCCGGCCAGCAGTGTGGCGAGCAGGACCTTGTGGCCAATTTCGCGTTGGGCGTAGTCGCGCAATACAAACACGAAGCCGACCACGACATTGGCGAAGTAAAGATCGCCCAGCGCCGTGCTCCACGGCGCCACCGCCGTGAACAGCCAGTTCACGAATATGATCGCGATTATGTAGAGGGCGACCCAGATGCCTTTCATCCGACGATTTCCGCTGCCTTGAAGCAGAGCTTGATTTCTTTTTTGGCGGTTTCGGCGCTGTCGGAACCATGGACGGAATTGGCTTCAATGGACTCGGCGAAGTCCTTGCGGATGGTGCCTGCGTCGGCATTGGCCGGATTGGTGGCACCCATGATTTCACGATACTTGGCGACGGCATTTTCGCCCTCAAGCACCTGCATCACGATGGGGCCGGAGGTCATGAATTTCACCAGGTCCTTGTAGAACGGGCGCTTGGCGTGAACAGCATAGAATTTCTTGGCGTCAGCCTGCTTCCACTTGGCGCGGCGCTGGGCAATAATACGGAGGCCGGCACCCTCAATCTTGGCGTTGATGGCACCCGTGAGATTGCGGCGGGTTGCGTCTGGCTTGATAATGGAGAAAGTGCGCTCGGTGGCCATAATTAGTCCCTGTGTTGCGTATTGGATCGGCTCGCCTTCTACGCAGCTTGCGGCGAAGTTGCAAGGCTTTGGAGGAGGCGGTAATTGTTACAGGGAATGAGGGTCAGGCGATGTGGGTTGACGATGTAGTCAGATTTTGGTTTGAGGAACTGGCGCAGGACGACTGGTTCAAAAAGAGTGACGCGACAGACGAAGCGATCCGCGGCCGCTTCTTGTCGATACATGGGGAGTTGATGGCGCAGAGTGGCAAACTCGACAGCGCAAGCCCACTTGCCATGCTGGCTGGCATCATCGTGCTTGACCAGTTTTCGCGCAATATGTTCCGGGGCACACCTCGCGCTTTTGCGTCAGACACCTTCGCGCTCCGGCTTGCGCGTGATGTTGTTGGCCCGGGCCTGGACAAGGCCATGACCAAAGATCAAAGGCTTTTTGTCTACCTGCCCTACGTGCACAGCGAAAACGCCGCTGATCAGGCGCGATCAGTTGAGTTGATGAATGAACTCGAAGACGCCGAGCTGACTAAATACGCAGTCGCGCATAAGGCGATCATTGATCGCTTCGGACGCTTCCCGCATCGCAACGCCATATTGGGCCGCCCGTCGACGGAAGAAGAAATCGCGTTTCTGAAAGAGCCCAACAGCTCGTTCTAGAGCTGTTGGGCCTTGTGGCCTATTCTTCCAGTTCGCCAATCAGTGCGGTTGCTCGGCTGACTGATACGCGGCGGTTTTCCTGTTCGGCCTCAGCGGTTGGTATTTTGAGATAACGCTCGCCATAGCCGACGGTTTCAAGATTGGCCGCCGGGATCACGTAGTAGGTTGTGAGCGCCTTCTTGATTGCGGTGGCGCGCTGGCGCGAGAGCGCCAGGTTTGCCGCATCGGAGCCCACGGCATCGGTGTGCCCCTCGATCAGAAAAACCTCGCGCGGATGCTTGGCCAGAATGCGCTCCATGACTTCGGCGATGCGGTCAAGATTGCCGACTTCCTCGGCGCGCACGAAGGCCTCGTTGAAACCAAACCGAACGGTGTCGATTTCAATGCGCGGCAGGGATTCACGCAGGTCTGGCGAATCCTCAATTTCCTCAACCGAATAGCGGCGCTTTGGCTTGCTGCGCGGAGCAGATGCGAGAACATCCTCAAGCTCCGCGTCATCCACCTCGGCGGCATAGACGTCGCGGCGCGGCCTGTCGGGCTCATATTCGCGGTCGATCTCGACGTCATATTCCTCGTCATCGGCGCGCGAGGCGAGTTCCGCCTGGCGCTGGCGGCGTTCACGCAGCAAGCGTTGCTGCAGCAGATATTGGTCACGCTCCATCACGGCGCGCCAATAGTCCCTCTGCTCTTCATCGTATTGCCGGTCATAGGCAGACTGGCGATACACCTCAAGACGGCGTTCGAGTTCATAGTCCTCCAACTCCTCAGATGGCCTGCGATCATTGAGAACGAATTCAATTGAAATGTTGAATTTGCTGCCCTTGTCCTTGCGGGGCTTTTTGTCAGCAGGTTTGACCGCCGCTGAGTCATCTTTCTTAGGGGCAGCAGCAGCGGCAGCGGCTTCGGCTGCAGCAACACGGTCACGCAAAACGTCGCGCTCGGTCCGCAGCTTCTTGCGAAGTGCCCGCTCGGTATCGCGGGACAGTTCATTGCCGGCCATAAGTTCGCGAATGCCATCAAGGCGCGCGCGCAACTCCTCATCGGTCAATTTGTCAGCGGCGCGGGCATCAGCCAGAAATTCCTGGGCCTTGGCTTCCGCTTCCGGAGATCCGGCATTGCCATCGAGTGTCTTGGCTTGCGCCTTGTCAACCACGACGGGTGCTGCTTCGACTGGCGCTGGCGCGGGAACTTCCACGACCGCCGGCGGCGGTTCGGGCAGTGGCTCGGCCGGAGGCTTCTCGACAATGGTGGGCGCGGGTTCTTCTACGACAGGCGCTTCCACCACTGGTGCTTCTGGAGTCTTTTGTTCGGCTGGCTGCTCGCGGGCAACCAACTCGCCCCGGGCCGCCTTTGCTATCTCGGCCAACTGGTTGCGGATATCTTCCGGCAAGTTGTCCGATTTTGAGAACTTGCGGGCGGCGCGCGCGCGCTTGGTCAATTCATCTGGCGACATTTCGGCCAGCGGCCGGGTGTCATTCAAGAGGTCGGCCACTTCCGCAGGAATTTCGGCTGGAGTTGGAGCCGCCACTTCGGCAGGCTGCTCCGCTGGCTGTTCAACTGCGGGCTGCTCGACAACCGGCTGTTCGATGGCTGGCTGCTCTGCCGCTGGTTGCTCGACGACTGGCTGCTCGACTACAGGCTGCTCCGCCGCTGGCTGCTCCACGACCGGTTGCTCGGCTGCGGGTTCCGCAGGCTTGGCTGCCTGCTCTTCACGGGCTGCGATTTCAGCCCGGGCCGCCCTGGCAATCTCTTTCAGCTGATCGCTCACTTCGGGCGCCAGCCCATCCATTTTTGAAAGCTTGCGGGCCTGCTTAAACCGGTCGGCCAGTTCCTCAACCGAAAACTCGGCCATGGTTCTGGTATCCGCCAGAAAATCGAGAACTTCCTGGGGCGCTTCGGCTTGCGCGACAATCATTAATTCCGGCTGTCCCGCCGCCATGATTGGCGCCGAAAACAGGGCCAAGGCGATTAAACTGGCGGCAACGGGGGTGAACTTCATTCGCAGACTCCAAAGGTTATTTCCGGACATTATCTAGGGCCGCTATAAGGCGGAACTATGTGGCAAATGTGCGCTTATTGCCTCAAGGCTGAACCGGGGATGAACAAGGTTAAAGCCTGCCAGCCTCGATGATGCGCTTGAGGAAGGTGCGGGTGCGCTCGTGTTTTGGGCTGCCAAAAAGCTGCTCCGGCGGGCCCTCTTCGTGGACGACGCCTTCGTAGAGAAAGCTCACTTTTGACGCCACTTCCCTGGCAAAGCCCATTTCGTGGGTGGCGAGCAACATGGTCATGCCCTGCCCCGCCAGATCGCGCACGATATTCAAAACTTCCGACACCAGCTCCGGGTCAAGGGCTGACGTGATCTCGTCCAGCAGCAGCAGCTTGGGCTCCATGGCCAGCGCCCGGACAATGGCCACCCGCTGCTGCTGGCCGCCGGACAGCCGGTCCGGATATTCCTTGGCTTTAGCCTCCAGCCCGATGCGCTTCAGCAGCAGCATGGCTTTGGCCTCGGCCTCGGCTCTCGTCATACTCAAAACCTTGACGGGGGCCAGCGTCACGTTTTCCATGACGGACATATGGGGGAACAGGTTGAAGCTCTGGAACACGATGCCGGCCTGCTGGCGCAGCTTGTTCACATCAACGCCGGGCCCCGAAACCCGGTCACCCGCCAGGCGGATTTCGCCGCCTTGAATCTGCTCCAGCCCATTGATGCAACGCAGCAGCGTGGACTTGCCGCAACCCGATGGCCCGATCAGGCAGACCACCTGATGCTCGTTCACCTCCATATCAAGCCCACGCAGAACTTTGATTGGGCCAAACTCCTTGGCAACCCCTTTCATTTCGAGGAAAGCCATCGTCAGCCCCCTGCCCTGATGCGGGCGTTGTCGCGCTCTATCAATTTGTCAACGAAACGGGCCTGCGGAATGGTGATCAGTACAAAGAGAATTGCAACGACGGTAACGGCAGACAGATTGAACGCGTTGGCGGCGATGATGCGTGATTGGCTAAAACCGTCGATCAAGCCCACGACCTGCACAAGAGCCGTATCCTTTTGCAGGCCAATGAAATCATTCAGCAGCGGTGCGATGATGCGGCGCACGGCTTGCGGCACAATCACATAGCGCATGGTTTGCATGTAGGAGAGGCCAAGGGAGCGGGCCGCCATGGTTTGGCTTTGGTGGATGCTTTCGATGCCAGCGCGATACACTTCGGCAACGTATGCGCCGTAGGTGAGGGTCAGGGCCAGAATGCACCACCAGATTACAGGCACGCGAATGGCTGCTTTGTATTCTGCCGGAGACAATACGGAAAGGTCTCTGAAAAGGCCAACAATGTGCGGCACAATCAAATCTGACAGGCCTGACGTTGGGATGCCGAAACCAATGAGGTAGAGCGTGACAATAGCCGGAAGTCCGCGAAACAGATCACAGTACATTATCGCCAATGCGCGAATGGGCTGGCCTGCGGGACCCGGCGTGAGGCGGGCAAGAGCTACAATCAGCCCCCACACCAGAACCAGGATTTCAGCCACGACAAACATGAAAACATTGTTGATGAGGAACTGCTTCGTCACCAACCACCATTTGGCTTGCATCAATGGCAGCAAGAAGAAGGTTTTGCCCACGGCGACATCGTTCATCAACACAAAGCCGATGAAGCCCAGCATCATGATGGCAAACGCGCCCCAGCCAAACGTCTTGAGAGCAAAATCGCGCGAAGCAGCCGTATCTATTCGGGCTTGTACCAAATCACCCGATGCCAGGCTGGCACGGGCAGACTTGGCCAATTGCAAGGAACGCCATGCTGGCCAGACCAATGTGAATACGGCCAGGATCGCCAATCCGAAGATAAGTTCCCAAACGACTGAGTAAACACCTAGGCTATCGAGTGCACCACGGACAACCTGAGTTGTCATGTAAGCGAAGAGACCACACACCATCGCAAACAAAAAAGCGCCGAGCGACAAACCGTCCGCTCGCTGATGAATGGAAGGCGCGCCCTTGGCAGGCGCGCCCTTAGCTTGATTCATTTCACTCAAGATTTACGGATTGAAATACGGAACTGAAGCTGGATCCTTGCCCCAGGCGGCAGCAAGATATTTGTCGCCAAGTTTCCGGATGGTGCCATCGTCAATCATTGATTGGATTATCTTGTCGATGGTTGCGTTGTTGGCATTACCCTTGGGATAGATTGCGCCATAGGTTTCACCAGTCTTGTATTGGCCGACAACCTTTGAGGCACTAGCGGTCGCCACTTCCTCAGCCAGCACGATTGATGTGTCAGTCACGACCGCGTCAATCTGGCCAGCGCGGAGAGCTGCCGTCATCTCTCCCAGGTCGTTGTAAACCTGCACGTCAGTGATGCCCAGCTTGTCGGTCACATAGGCAGCGCCTGTCGTTGCCTGTTGCACACCAACCTTCGATGTCTTGATGGATTTTTCGTCAACTGGAGTGTCAGCGCGGGCCAGCACGCCGATGTCTGAGTTGAAATAAGGCACGGAGAAATCATGGACGGCCTTGCGTTCGTCGGTGATTGAAATTTCTGACATGGCGAGATCAAAGCCGGAAGTCTGGCCCGCAATCAGGGCATCCCAGCCCACATTCATAACGGTGAGATTATTGTAGCCAGCGCGCCAGGCCATTTCAGCGGCCATGCAATATTCCATGCCATCTTTCACGGACTCAGGCGTATCGCCGTTCCACCATATGGGTGCGGGTAACGACACCGCGACGGTGAACTGGCCTGCGGTCGCCGGGGCGGCCAGCGGAATGGAACCCTTGGCTCCAGTGACCTCGCAATTGCCAATCATGTCGGCGGCCGAAGCTGATGCCGCAAATGCCAACATTGCGGCAGTTGCGAGAAAATTGCGTTTTGTAATCAACATTTAGAACTCCCTTTTGGTTAGTTGCCAAATCATACACCGAAAAAGGAAGCGTGCAATATGGGGGGTGTTAACCCGTCCAGCCCAGGCCTTGCGCGACGCAACATTGTGGAGGTCAATGGCATAATGGGGTTGCTCCCCTTCGCCTTATGCCGCT
Source organism: Rhodobiaceae bacterium (assembly GCA_009885825.1). Classification (GTDB taxonomy): domain Bacteria; phylum Pseudomonadota; class Alphaproteobacteria; order Rhizobiales; family Aestuariivirgaceae; genus Aestuariivirga. The sequence goes on from VFJY01000011.1 coordinate 47,989, forward strand.
AGAACGCCGCCCATGTTGCAAATCAATAGTTTGACCTTCAGAATCGGCGGCAGGCTTCTTCTCGAGGGCGCTTCCGCGGCCCTGCCGGATGGCCACAAGGTTGGTCTCGTGGGCCGCAATGGCATGGGCAAATCAACGCTTTTGAAGCTCATCCTGGGCGACCTCATCGCCGAATCCGGTTCCGCCAGCGTTCCCAAAAACGCCCGCATCGGCACGGTGGCGCAGGAAGCGCCGGGGGGGCCTGAAAGCCTGCTCGATACGGTCATGGCCGGCGACAAGGAGCGGGATGCGCTTTTGACGGAAGCCGAGACAGCAAAGGACCCGCACCGCATTGCGGAAATTCAAATCCGGCTGGCCGACATTGACGCCCATTCGGCCCACGCGCGGGCGGCCGTTATTCTGGCGGGCCTGGGCTTCACCGAAGAACAGCAGAACGGTCCCTGCTCGGCCTTGTCCGGCGGGTGGCGCATGCGCGTGGCGCTTGCGGCCGCCTTGTTTGGGGCACCCGATGTCCTTCTGCTCGATGAGCCCACCAACTATCTCGATCTGGAAGGAACAATCTGGCTCAAGAGCTATATCCGCGATTATCCGCACACGATTTTGCTGGTGAGCCATGATCGCGACCTTTTGAATGAGGCGGTGGATTCCATTCTGCACCTGGACCAAACCAAGCTCACCATCTATGTGGGCAACTACGACAATTTCGAGCGCCAGCGCCGCGAGAAGCAGGCCCTTACCCTGAAGCTCAAGAAGAAGCAGGAAGAGCAACGCGACCACATGCAGGCCTTCGTGGACCGCTTCAAGGCGAAGGCATCGAAGGCCAGGCAGGCGCAGAGCCGCATGAAGGCGCTGGCCAAGCTTGAGCCCATCGCCGGCATTGTTGAAAACCGCGTGGCCCCATTTCTGTTTCCAAATCCCGAGCGCGCCCTGGCGCCGCCACTGGTGCGCTGGGACAAGGCTGCCGTTGGTTATGGCGGAAAGCCCGTTCTCAAGAACATCACGCTCCGCATGGACCCGGATGACCGCATCGCGCTTCTGGGCTCCAACGGAAATGGCAAATCCACTTTCGCCAAACTGCTGTGCGGCAAACTCAAGGTTTGCGATGGCGAGATGCGCCATCCGCCGCGCATCACCATGGGCTATTTCGCCCAGCACCAGTTGGATGAGCTTTCGGAAGATCAGACGCCTTTTGAGTATATCTCGCGGCTGATGCCAGATGCCACGGTTTCGCAGCGCCGGGCCAAGCTGGGCGCTGTCGGATTTGGCGCGGCGCTGGCCGATTCAAAATGCTCTGTCCTGTCGGGGGGCGAAAAGGCCCGGCTGCTGTTCATGCTGGCCACTTTTCATGGGCCCCATATTCTCATTCTCGACGAACCCACCAACCATCTCGATGTGGACAGCCGGGAAGCCCTCATCGTGGCGATCAATGATTATGAGGGGGCCGTCGTCCTCATCAGCCATGACCGCCACATCATTGAAACCTGCGCGGACACGCTGTGGCTGGTGAATGATGGAACCGTTAAGCCATTTGACGGCGACATGGATGAATATACTGATCTGGTGCTGGGCCGGACAGCGCCCAAAAAGCCCGAGCGCGTGGTTGCCGCCACTGGCGGTTTCACACCGCCCGCCAAGCCCAGGCAAAGGCTGATGACGTCCGCGCTTAAGAAACAGCTTCACGAACTCGACCTCAAGATGCTGAAGATCAAGGACAAGATCATTGTTCTTGAGCAGGCGCTTGCAGACCACACGATCTATTCGCAGGAACCCAAAAAGGCCGCCGATTTCGCGCGCTTGAAGAGCAGGTTCGAGACGGAGCTGGAGCGCGAGGAAAATCATTGGCTGGAACTGCAGGAAGGCATGCTGAATGCTTGACCTCACCCGGAGCTGGTTTGGCGCTCTCAGCCTGGCGATTTTCGCTGCAGCCTATGTTCTGGTGATCTTCGAAGAAACGACAAAATTCCGCAAGTCGAAACCGGTGCTCCTTGCGGCAGGCCTGATCTGGGCGCTGATCGGTCTGGCCTATTCCAACGCTGGCATCGGAGAGAAGGCCGAGGCCGCGGCCCAGCATGTGATCTTTGAATATGGCGAGCTGTTCCTGTTTCTGCTTGTCGCCATCACTTATGTCAACACGCTCGAAGAGCGCCGCATATTCGACGTGCTGCGCGTGAAACTCACGTCGATGAACCTGTCCTACCGGTCGTTGTTCTGGCTAACGGGAATAGTTTCATTTTTCCTGTCCGGCGTTTTGGACAATCTGACGACCGCGCTGATCATTGGCGCTGTCATTCTTGCAATAGGCAACAAGTCGCCCAGGTTTATGGCGCTGGCTTGCATCAGCACAGTTGTAGCCGCCAATGCCGGGGGCGCATTCAGTCCGTTTGGCGACATAACGACCCTGATGGTTTGGCAGAAGGGCAAGCTGCAGTTTTTTGAATTCTTCGCCCTGTTCATTCCGTCCGTCGTGAACTGGCTGGTGCCCGCCCTCATCATGCATTTTGCCATCCCGAAGTCTACCCCCGACCCAAGCAAAGATGTGGTTCGCGCCAAACCGGGTTCTATAGGTGTCATTGTTCTTTTTGCATTGACGATTGCCACTGCTGTGGCCTTCCGCAATTTCCTGCACTTGCCGCCGGCGCTCGGGATGATGCTGGGTTTGGGATATTTGCAAGTTTGGTCATTTTTCCTTCAACAAAAAGGCGTGCGGGTGAAGGATGATGACATGGTGTTAAACTCCTTCACCCAGATCGCGCGGGTGGAATGGGACACACTGCTGTTTTTCTTTGGCATCATATTTGCGGTCGGCGGACTCGGCGTTTTGGGCTACCTCGCCATGGCCAGTCAGTTTCTCTATGTGGATTTGGGGCCAACAACGGCCAATATCGCAATCGGCGTGCTATCGGCCATTTTTGACAACATTCCACTGATGTTCGCCGTGCTCACCATGGACCCGGCCATGAGCCAGGGGCAATGGCTGCTGGTGACGTTGACCGCTGGCGTGGGCGGAAGCCTGTTATCTGTCGGTTCGGCCGCCGGTGTCGCCCTCATGGGACAGGCGCAGGGGCGCTACACTTTCATGAGCCATTTGCGGTGGAGCTGGGCAGTGGCGCTGGGTTATGCCGCCAGCATTGTCGCGCATTTGTGGATCAACGCAGGGTTGTTTTAGTTGCAAAACGCGGGTGACCAATCGGCCCTTCTCCGCTTCATCAATCATGAGGCCACGGCAGGCCTCATTCTTGTCTTGGCTGCGGCAGCCGCTCTCATTGTCACCAATGCGGGATTTGCAGAGGTTTATGACAATTTTCTTGAACTGCCCGTATCAGTTCGCATCGGCACACTGGCGCTCGACAAGACACTCGTCCACTGGGTCAATGACGGCCTGATGGCGATTTTCTTTTTTCTTGTTGGCCTGGAAATCAAACGCGAGGTTCTGGAGGGCAATCTTTCCTCGCGCGACCAGATCGTCTTGCCCGCAGTGGCAGCCCTTGGTGGCATGGCCGCTCCGGCGCTGATCTACGCATTTTTCAATTGGGGAAATGCCGCGACACTTTCGGGGTGGGCCATCCCGGCCGCAACCGACATTGCATTTGCCCTGGGCGCGCTCGCCTTGATGGGAACGCGTGTTCCGCTTTCTCTCAAGGTTTTTCTTCTCACGCTGGCGACCCTTGATGATCTCGGCGCCATAGTCATCATCGCCGTGTTTTACACGTCCGATCTTTCGTTGACAGGCTTGGCTTTGGCGGGCGTGGCATTCGCCGGACTGGTCGCATTGAACCGCATGGGCGTTAATCGCGCGGCACCTTATATTTTCGTTGGTTTTGCCATGTGGGTGTTCGTGCTCAAATCGGGTGTTCATGCCACGCTGGCTGGTGTTGCGTTGGCGATGACGATCCCATTGCTCCGCAAGGATGGCAGCAACTTGATCCATTCGCTGGAGGAAGCCCTTCACCCCTACGTCAAATTTCTCATCCTGCCGCTTTTTGCGTTCGCCAATGCGGGCATTCCGCTTTCGGGGTTTTCGCTCGAAAACATGACTGCGTCGGTGCCTTTGGGCATTGCAGCAGGCCTTGTGCTTGGCAAACCCTTAGGCATTCTGCTTGCCGTTGGCGCCTGCGTGGCGCTGGGCATAGCGACCCTGCCCGAACGCGCGACATGGCTGCACATTCTCGGCGTTGGCTGTCTTGCTGGCATCGGCTTCACGATGAGCCTGTTCATCGGAACGCTCGCCTTCACGACGCCAGAGCAGATTGACGCGGTCCGCGTAGGTGTTATCGCGGGGTCCATTGTGTCTACGCTGCTAGGGCTGGCTATTCTGCTTTTGAGCGGTCAACCCAGCGGAAATTCTCATCCTGCTGCCAATAGGAAATAGCGAGGCCCTGAGCCTTCAAGCGCTTCCAGTTGTCGCGCGCCGCTTGCGCCGCAGCTTCGTCCCGTCCATCAAACAATATCGCAACACGGTCGAGGCTCGCGATCTCTCCCGGCATTGCGCCTTCAATGAAAAAACGGACGGTCGCGTTGTTGGGGTTGTCGTCGCCTGCCGTCAGCCAAATTGGCTGCCTGTCCGCGCGACCATCGGCCCTGGTGCCGTGGGCCAGGAAAATATCGGCCTCGTTTTTCCACAGCAGTTCGGACACAGGCTCAACCCAATTTTCGCTGCCCACCTGCACCACGCAGCGCCAGCCGCGCTGCAGCGCCTTGGAAAGCTGGCCCGGCAGCACCTGCTCCCACGGCTTGTGTTCGAGATGATAAAACAGAACCTCTGTCATGCCTCCTTTCAGCCGATGCGCCAGTTGTTATCAAGCTGGAAATTTTTGCTTCGGGAATCATTTGCGGGTGGTATTCTGCCAGCAGGTTTGGGAGGCTCCACCAATGACAGTTCTGAAAGCGCTAGTGTTTGCCGGCGGCGTGTTGATGGTTGCCTCACCGGCAAATTCCGCATCCCTTTGCAACTGCTGCGAAACTGGCACGGTTGAAATCTGCAAGGCAACATGCGCGGCGGTCACTTTGCCGGCTGGACAATGTGTGGTTACAATGGACTCCGGCGGAACCACTGAGATTGCCACGGGCAAAAACCCGCTCTATTCCATTTCCTTGCGCCCGATGCATCTTGGAGGCACCAAGCGCATGGGGCTGGAAGATTTCCGGCGGTTGCTTGAGGCGGCCAGAGCGGGTGTTGAGAAGGATCGCAAAGCGTCAATTGCTGACTTCAAACGCAAGAAGATTGATGCGGCGACAGCGGCAATCGCCGCCAAGCGCTATGAAGAAGCGATTGTGAATTACTATCTGGGACTTCGGGCCTACCGGGACGGCGTGAAACTGGCGGCCGAACAGTAATCCGCCTCAACGTCACGCCGGCATCGGCGCTGCCCTCGCCCCACGCTGCCAGGCCTTTAGGCAGAGGTATTCCATGATGAGTCCAGCGGCAGCACCGGAGGTGATTTCGGCGTGGTCGTAGGGTGGGGATACTTCCACCATATCCATGCCGATGAAATTTATGTCGGTGAGCTTGCGGATGACTGATGCCGCCTGGTGATAGGTGAGGCCACCGGGAATTGGGGTTCCGGTGCCGGGCGCGGCTGATGGATCAAGACAATCGATGTCGAAGGTCATATAGGCTTTTGATGTGCCGACCTGCTTCTTGATGACCTCTGCCAGTTGATCGGCGGTGGAGCCATGCACTTCATCGGCATAGATGATGCGAAAGCCCATGGTGGTTTCTCCCGTGAAGGTGGTCCGGATGCCGAGCTGGATGGATTTCCGTGGGTCGATCAGGCCCTCACGCACGGCGTAACCAAACATGGTGCCGTGATCAATGCGGCCCCCATCATCCACTTCCACATCGCGGTGGGCATCGAAATGCACCAGCGCCAAAGGCCCATGCTTCTTGTGGTGTGCCTTGAGCAAGGGATAGGACACGTAATGATCGCCGCCGAGCGAGATCATTTCAGCGCTGGAGCTCAGGATTTCAGCCGCGTGTTTTTCCAGGGCTGCAGGGAAATTTTCCTTGCGGCCCCAGTCGAAGAAGCAGTCGCCATAATCGACGACGGCAAGTGTTTGGAATGGGTCGAACATCCACGGCCAAAATGGGCCCCAGGCGTTTTCGGCGGATGCCTTTCGGATGCCCTCGGGGCCAAAGCGCGTGCCGGGGCGATGGGATACGGACTGGTCAAAGGGAATGCCGGTGACCGCAATATCAACACCTGTGAGATCACGGGTATATTTGCGGCGCATGAAGGAAAGCGCACCCGCATAGGTCGCTTCCCATTGAGTGCCTTTGATATTCTCGCGGCGAAAGGCTTCATCCCCCGGGAGGCGGGTCATCTTGTCGAGCTCGAGTGCCATGTTCTACTCCGTGAGAACGATTGAATCGTCGGGGGCCCAGGATACCCAGATTTTCTGGCCGCGCTCGACGCCGGAGCCTCCCGTGCGGGTGTCGTTTTGCACGTTGATTTGCAGGTCAAGGCCGTCGGAGGCGGAAACGACGACATGGCTGGTGTCGCCGTAATAGGCCACATCGCGCACCTTGCCGGCGATTGCGAGCAGCTTGGCGTCGGCAGGCTTGGACACGGAGAGTTTCAATTTTTCCGGCCGCACCGCAATTGCCACAGTGTCGCCGCAGGATTTGTTGGTCGGCACACTCATCTTGCCCAGGCCCTTGGCTTCACAGGTGATGGCCTTCGCGGTTGTGCTTAGCACTTTCGCGTCGATCAAGTTCACCTTGCCGATGAAATCGGCTACGAAGCGCGTAGTGGGTTGTTCGTAAAGCTCGGAAGGTGTTGCGATTTGCTGGACGGCGCCCTTGTCCATGACGGCGATGCGGCTCGCCATCGACAGCGCTTCGTCCTGATCGTGGGTTACGATGATGAAGGTGATGCCGACAGTTTCCTGCAGTCTTGTCAGTTCCATCCGCATGTCATCGCGGAGTTTCGCGTCAAGCGCCGAGAGCGGTTCGTCGAGCAGCAAAACCTTTGGACGCTTGACCAAAGCCCGGGCGAGCGCCACGCGCTGGCGCTGGCCGCCGGACATCTGATCAGGTTTGCGCTTGGCAAGGTGGGAAAGCTTGACCATTTCCAATGCCTCCGCCGTGCGCCTTGTGGTTTCGTCGGCGGCAACGCCCGTTACGCGGAGGCCATAGGCCACGTTGTCTTCCACCGTCATATGGGGGAAGACGGCGTAGGATTGGAACACCATGTTGGTGGGGCGCTTGTTGGGAGGCGTCAACGCCATGTCTTCGCCGCCGATCATGATCTGCCCTTCGGTTGGTGTTTCGAGGCCCGATATCATGCGGAGCAAGGTGGTCTTGCCGCAGCCCGAGGGGCCCAGCAACGCGAAGAATTCATTCTGGGCGATGTCGACATGCACGTTGTCGACCGCGATTATTCCACCCGGAAATTTCTTGCTGACACCGCGTATGGAAACAATTGGTTCAGTCATGGTCAACCTTTACCTGCCTTTGCCGGAGCCTGAAGTTTCATGGCAATCACGGTTGCCACCACAGTTATCACAATGAGAACGGTTGAAGCCGCGTTTATTTCAGGCGATACGCCGCGCCGCACCAGCGAATAGACTTTCACCGGGAATGTCACGGTCTCTGGGCCAGACGTGAAGAACGTGATGACGAAATCATCGAGGGACAGGGTGAAAGCCAGCAACGCGCCCGCGACAAGGCCCGGCATCATGAAGGGCACGATCACTTTCCAGAAGGTTTGCCACTCGCTGGCGCCCAGGTCTTTGGAGGCCTCTTCCAATTGGCGGTTAAAGCCCACGAGGCGCGAACGCACCACCACCGTCACAAACGGAAAACAGAAAGCCACGTGGGCGATGATGATGTTCGAAAGGTTAAGCGGCCATGGCGTGTTGACCACAAATTCCATCATGCCCGACTCATTGAAGAACAGCAGCAGCGCCACCCCCATGCAGATTTCAGGAATGACAATCGGCAATCCCATGAAGGCTTCATAGGTGCCCTTGAAGGGGAAGCGGAAGCGCCAGAGCATCAAGGCCACCATGGCTCCGATCACCGTCGATATGATGGTTGCAATTATTGCGATTACGATGGAGTTGGTGAGAGCCTCGATCAGGGCGCTGTTGTTCCAGGCTTTGACATAATTGTCGAAGGTGAAGCCGCGCCAGACAATGCCGCGCTTGTCGGTATTGAATGAAAAGGCAATCAAAGTGATGATCGGAATGTACAGCATCAAATAGATCAAGACGAAAAGGCATTTGAGCCATAGCCTGTTGCCATAGTCGAGGGGGCCGGAGCCAGGTTTGAGCAGCGCTGCCATCACACGTCCACTCCCTTGCTGCGGCTGGCAAGGAACGCCCGCAGCATGAGGGCCGCAAGGGTTGCATACATCAGCATGAACGAGAGCGCAGCGCCAAAGGGCCAGTCATTGGCCGCCTTGAACTGCCGCTCAATGACATTGCCAATCATGATGGCGTTGGCGCCGCCCAGCAGGTCCGGCGTCAAAAATGATCCCAGGCATGGGATGAACACAAGTATGATGCCGGTGATAATGCCGGGCATCGTCAGCGGCACGGTCACTTTCAGGAAAGTGGTGAATTGTGTGGCGCCAAGATCAAGGCTGGCTTCAAGGAAGGATTTGTCCAGCCGCTCGATTGTTGCGTAAAGTGGCAGCACCATGAAGGGCATGTACACATAGACCAGGCCGAAGATCACCGCGAAGTTGTTGTAGAGCATCTCGTAAGGGCCGAGGCCCGCAACGCCCAGCGTTAAATTCAGATAGCCTTGCGTTCTGAATACGGCAATGAGCGCATAAGTGCGGATGAGCAAATTGATCCAGAAAGGCAGCACCACCAGCAACAGGAGCAATGGCTTCCAGCGATCAGGCGCGAAGCAAATGCCGAAGGCAATTGGATAGGCCGTCAAAAGGCATAGCGCCGTTGCCAAGGCGCTCACCCAGATCGATTTCCACATGATCTGCAAATAAAGCGGCTCGACCGACCTGAAATAGTTCGTTACGCCAGTGAGATAGTCATACTCGGTAATGGAAATTTGGCCATCTATGATTGCCTTATCACTGAAGGACATGACAAAAAGGAAACCCAGGGGCAGGATGAAAAATACGAAAAGCCAGAAAGTGCCGGGAGTGGCAAGCGTCCAGAAGACGTTTCTATTGTCTTTCCAGTTGTCCAAGTTAACTTCGCTCCCCTGCTTCGCCTTGGCCTGAGGTTAACAGCATTTCATGTCACTGGGCAACCCGTTGCAATCTGCTCAATGCCCTGTCGAAGGCCGATATCGCTAATTCGACATGCTCTGTCTCAAACACCAGGGGCGGCCTGAGTTTCAGGACATTGCCGAACTTGCCGTCAGAACCGATCAGCACGCCATTGTCACGCAGCAAGTTCAGAAGCTGCTTGGTCTCTGCCGCAGCCGGTTCAAGTGTTGCCCGGTCAAGCACCAATTCAACACCGGTGGCCAGGCCAACACCCCTAACATCACCAATGATTTCATGCTGTTGCATAAGTTCTCTGAGCCGGTCCCGGAATTTCTGACCGACCTGTGCTGCCCGTTGAACAAGGTCATCGTGTTCTATCACATCCATCACGGCTATGCCGGCCGCACAAGCCGCATTGCCACCGCCGAAGGTGGAAAAGAAGGGGCCCGTTTCGCCAACGAACTTGTCCAGAATTGCAGCGCGCGTGATGATGGCTCCCACAGGGTAACCATTTCCCGCCGGCTTTCCGATAGTCACAAAATCCGGCGTCACGCCATGATGCTGATGCCCCCAATAGGCTGGCGCCATGCGGCCGAACCCAGATTGCACTTCATCAGCCACAAAAAGACCCCCTGCCGCATGAAGTTTTTCCACCAGCGACTTCACATAGCCGATTGGCGCGTCAAGGATGCCGTTGGTCATGAAAGCGCTGTCGAGGATGCCCAGCGCAACGCCAAGACCTTGTTGCCGCAAGGCGTCAATCTCCGGGTCAATGAGGGCGGCGTATTTTCCGACTAGATCATTGTCGCCGCGGCGATAGGGCCCGCGATAGTCGTCTGGCGCTTCGATCTGGCGCACATGGGGTTTCACAAATTTGCCCGCCGGATAATTGGACGGCGACATGGCATCGCTTGCTTCCGTTACGCCATGATAGGCAAAATCCATCGCAACAACACCCCTGTTGCCGGTCCAGACCTTTGCCATGCGCCAAGCCACGTCATTGGCCTCGCTGCCGGAGTTCACGAAGATCACCGTATCGAGCGAAGGGTCGAGTGTTGCCTTGAGGCGCTCGGCATAGTTGACCGCTTCATCGGTGAGGTAGCGGGTGTTCGTGTTCAATACGCGAAGCTGGCGCGACACGGCCTCCACGACATAGGGATTGCAATGCCCGACATGGGGCACGTTGTTATAGCAATCGAGATAGCGTCGGCCATCGGATGCGGTCAGCCACACACCTTCTCCCTTCACCATATGCAGGGGATCGCTGTAGAACAACAAAGGCCGGGCCCCCATGGCGAACAGGCGGCGCTGCATCATGGCAACGGGACTGGATGGAGGCTGCTTCTGCTGATTGGCCGCATAGAGGATCACGGCTTCCAGATTGTTGTTCTGCAAGGCGGCCAGAAGCTCGATGCTGAGTGCGTCCAGGGCCTCGATTTGCGGTGTCAGGTGCCCCTGCTCCTTGCGCCGCATGGCTGTCACCAGCGATGACAGCGCCAGGCGCGAGCGGACCAGCGGCAGGACCAGTGCCGCCTCGTCGCGGGAGAGCGGAACCTGCCGGACAAAACCTCGCACAAGTCCCTTGGCAATTGTTGCGAGGTCACGGCCCGGATTGAGGCAGTCCGCCATGGCATTGGCCAGTTCAATCACGCGTGCGCCATGGATCATGTCACCAAAATCGATGATGCCCGATATGCTCCCCGCTTCATTGATCAGCGTGTTGTAGGGATGCACGTCGGCATGCATGATCTGTGCTGGCAGCGCCATCAGCGAATGTTTGATGATGCCATTTTCCCGCAGCGCAAGCTCCGCCAGTGTTCTTGCCTTGCCTTCAAGCAGGTGAAGATGAGTCTCGAGCGCGCGCGCTTCAGCCGTATGCCAGATAAGCTTGCGATCCGCCGGTGCTGGGTGAACGAAGCCGCGAAGCACCTTGTTCAGCCTGCCAATCGTCTCACCGAACTGCACATATTGCGCTCCGCTGAGTGCTTCGAGGCCGAGGATGCGGCCTTCAAGCCAGCTGAGAACGGCGAGCGGATATGTCATGCCGTCATGTTTGAGTTCAGGGAAGAGTGTGCAATCGATCGTCCGCCGCACCCGGGGCACGGGCAGTTCCGGATCAACATCTGCAATATGCTCAAGGGCTTTGAGCTGGCAATCGACAATGGAATGGCCTTCGGCCGGATTGCAGACTTTGATAACGAACGAACCCGCAGGCGTGACCAGGCGATGGTTCTGGTCGCGCTCGCCATCCAGCGGCGTGAATTCCCCCTCAAGCCGATAGGAGGCTGCCACCGCCTTGCGGATCGCGGAAAGCGGCACTCGTGGCGGCTGGTCGATCATAAAACCTCCAATGAAAGGGGCGGAAGCCTTGCAGCCCCCGCCCGCTTTTTCCTTCGCTCAGCCCGGTATCAGGCCGCCTGAATGCGCGTCCAGGTTTCGTCGCGAACCTTGGTCACTTCCTCGCCGAGGTAAAGCGCTGGCTCGCACTTGGCCACAACTTCCGCCGACGGAAAAATGGCCGGATTTTCGATGTAGGCTTTGTCCATCAAAGCCTTCGCCGCACCATTGGCGGTGGCATACTGAATCGTTTCTGCAATATGCTTTCCGGCTTCTGCATCAAGTATGAAGTTCAGGAACGCGTGGGCATTCTCCGGATGCGGTGCGCCGGTTGGAATGGCCATGGCATCCTGCCACAGCAATGTGCCTTCGGTCGGTACGGCGTAACCAATATCCTGGTCTTCGGCCATGACCTGAATGATGTCGCCATTCCATTCCTGACAGGCCTCCACTTCGCCTGATGCCAGCAAGTCCTGGCCGTTGTCGTCAGCGAAAACCTTAATGTTCTTCTTTTGGGCAATGAGCATGTCTTCGGCCTTTTTGAGCTCTGCCGGATCAACTGAATTGAATGAATGGCCGAGATATTTGAGGGCGCAGCCAATCACGTTCTGGGCATCGCCAAGCAGCGAAATCTTGCCCGCGTGCTTGTCACTTTCAAAGAGGATTTTCCAGCTGTCAACCACACCGCCTTCGACTTTCGATTTACGGTAGCCAATACCCAGTGTGCCCCACATATAGGGAATTGAGTATTTGCGGCCGGGATCGAAAGGCGCATCCTGGAATGGCTTGTCGATGTTGGCCATATTCGGAATTTTGGCGTGGTCGATTGGAATGACGATGTTGGCCTTGATCATGCGCTCAAGCATGTCATTGCTCGGCACGATCACGTCATAGCCGGGATTGCCGCCCTTGAGCTTGGCAAAAAGTTCATCCGTATCTGCGAACAAATCCATCTTGGTTTCGATGCCGGAGGCTGTGGTGAAATCAGCCAGCGAATGCTCGCCGATATAAGTATCCCAGTTATAGAAGTTCAGCTTCTTCTCTTCCTCAGCCAGCGAAAAGCGTGGCAGGAATGTCAAGCCGACAGCAAATGCGCCGCCTCCCTTCAGAAGGCTGCGGCGGTTAGGTGAAAATTTTGGACGATATGTTGTCATGGCGTGTTCCTTTAGTTTGAATACTGGTTTCAAGGATATTAAAAATTGATCGCGACCTCAACTGGTTCATTAGCAGTTTACATTTCTCCTTTTACGTCCGCATAGGTTGCATCAAGGGCCACCCGGGCCAGCCGCACGATTTCGTCGATTTCCTTCTTCGTAATCGTAAACGGAGGCGCCAGAACCATGGTGTCCCAGCAGGCCCGCATGACCAGATTGTTGGCGAAGCAATGGTCGCGGCAGATGGTGCCGACGCGGCCTGAATCATGGAAGCGGGCGCGCGTGGCCTTGTCTTTGGATAGTTCGATGGCTCCGATCAGGCCCATGGACCGGGTTTCGCCCACAATCGGGTGATCATTCAGGCTGGCCAATCCTTTGGCGAAATAGGGAGCCAATTCGGCCACCCGCTCCACCAGCTTCTCGTCTTCGATGATTTCGATATTCTTGAGGGCAACGGCGGCGGCCACCGGATGGCCCGCATAGGTCATGCCGTGGTTGAAGTCACCACCGAGCTCAAAGAAGTCCTTGGTGAGGGTGTCAGAAATGGCGACGGCGCCAATGGGCTGGTAGCCGGAAGACAGCCCCTTGGCCATGGCGACAATATCCGGCTCAAACCCCAGGGATTGGAAGCCCCACCAGTTTCCGGTGCGGCCAAAGCCACAGATAACTTCGTCGGCAATGATCAGGATGCCGTATTTTTTGCAGATGCGCTGCACTTCCGGCCAATAGGTTGAAGGGGGAATGAGAACGCCGCCAGCACCCTGAATAGGCTCGCCAATAAAGGCCGCCACATTGTCAGGCCCAACCTCGATAGTTTTCTTTTCCAGGTCGGCGGCAGCGTCAAGTCCGAATTGTTCCGGCGTTTTGTCGCCGCCGAAGTCGAACCAGTGGGGCTGTTGAACATGGTGAAACCCGGGAAACAGGGTTCCCCCCTGCCCCTGCATGCCGCTCATGCCGCCCAGATTGACCGCCACCATGGTTGAGCCATGATAACCCCGGGTGCGGGCGATGAAATGCTGGCGGTAGGGCTTGCCCTTGAGTTTCCAATAGTGGCGCACAAATCGCACGATGGTGTCATTGGCCTCGGAACCGGAATTGGTGAAAAAAATGTGCTGGAAGCGCTTCGGCAGAAGCGAGGATATTTTCGTCGCCAGCTCGGTTGCCGGCACCGTGGTGGTTTTGAAGAAGGTATTATAATAGGGCAAATCCAGCATCTGGCGGTAGGCCACATCGGCCAGTTCTTTTCGGCCATAGCCAATGTTTACGCACCACAGACCCGACATGGCATCCAGAATCTTGTTGCCCTTGCCATCCCAGATGTAAACACCGTCGGCCTGGGTGATGACGCGGGGGCCGCCTGCCGCATGAAACGCCTTGTGGTCGGTGAAGGGGTGAAAATGATGCGCAATGTCGTGTTGGACGACTTCAGCGATATTGATGTTTTTGGGGTGTATGGTCACGGTTGATCTCCAAGCTCTAAATCCAGCAAAAACGGGCAAAATTGCAGTTTGGAGAGAGCACTATGGCTTGAAACCGATGCGGGCGCAGTTAACCATGACTTCGTCATGGAGGGAACGTGTCGAAGATGTCACGCTATAGCACATTCCGCATACATACAATTATTGCAGATTTATTGCAACTCAGGCGAAAGCTGCCGCCATCAGGCGTTTGGTGTAAGGTTCGCGGGGATTTTCGAGCACTTCGTCTGGCGTCCCCTGCTCGACAACCCTGCCATCCTTCATGACGATGATATGATCCGCCATCGCGCGCACCACCGCGAGATCATGGCTGATGAAGAGATAGGACAGGTTGTTAGCCTTTTGGAGATTCCGCAGAAGCTCGATGATCTGGCTCTGCACCTGGCGGTCCAGCGCTGACGTTGGCTCATCCAGAACAATCAGCCTGGGCTTCAGGATTATGGCGCGAGCGATTGCGATGCGCTGGCGCTGGCCACCGGAAAATTCATGGGGGTAGCGGTTGCGCAGTTTGGGATCGAGCTGCACTTCTTCAAGGGCCTGAACAGCGCGTTGATCGCGCTTGCGCGAAGTCATCGAGGGCTCGTGCACCAGCAGGCCTTCAGTTACGATCTGGCCTGCCGTCATGCGAGGACTGAGAGAGCCAAACGGGTCTTGCAATACAATCTGTATCTGCTTTCGGAGCGGCCGCATTTCCTCCCTGTCGAGCTTTGCGATATCCTTGCCTTCGAAGCTGATTGCCCCCTCGCTCGGCACAAGCCGCAGCAAGGCGCGGGCGAGAGTTGATTTTCCCGAACCGGATTCACCGACGATGCCGATGGTCTGGCCCTGTTTCAAGGTCACCGAAACCCGGTCCACCGCTTTGAGCAGCAATGGCGGACCTGCCATGAATCCGCCGCCGATTTTGAAGGTTACGCTGACACTGGTGCCATCGAGAATCTTTGGCGCCTTGGCGGCGGGCGGAGCTTTCCGTCCCGATGGTTCGGCATCAAGCAGGGCCTTGGTGTACGCGTGCTTGGGCTGCTTGAAGATGGCTTTCGCATCGCCCTCCTCCACCACTTCACCGTAGCGCATGACGACGACGCGGCTGGCGATGCGGCGCACGATATTGAGATCATGGGTGATAAAGATCATGCCCATGCCAAGACGCTTCTGCAGGCTCGCCATCAGTTCAAGAATTTCAGCCTGGATGGTCACATCAAGGGCCGTGGTGGGTTCATCGGCGATCAGCAGATCGGGGTCATTGGCGAGCGCCATTGCAATCATCACGCGTTGCCGCTGGCCGCCGGACATCTCATGGGGGTAAGAACCCATCCGGCGTTCCGGCTCCTGAATCTTCACAAGTTTCATCATGTCGATGGCGCGGGCATTGGCCTGGTCCCAACCGATCTTCTGGTGGTGCATGATGGGCTCGATAAGCTGATTGCCGATGGTGTAAAGCGGATCGAGCGAAGTCATCGGTTCCTGAAAGATCATGGTGATCTTGCGGCCGCGAATGGAGTTGAGTTCCGGCTTCGGCAGGCCAACCAAATTGGTTCCACGATAATCGGCAACGCCAGCGATGGAACCATTTGAGGCAAGCAGCCCCATGGTTCCCATCATGAGCTGGCTCTTGCCGGAACCGGACTCGCCCACGATCGCGACAGTTTCGCCGGCCTTGACATCAAGGCTCACGCCTTTCACGGCTTCAACAATGCCGTCGAGAGTTTGGAAATTCACTTTGATGTTTTTGAGGGCGAGGATCGGTTCAGCCATTTCAACGATCCTTCGGATCAAGCGCATCACGCAGGCCGTCGCCGATGAAATTCAGCGCGAACAATGTCGACGTCAGGAAGATGGAGGGAAATACCAGGAGCCAATCAGCGGTGCCGATGTTCTTGGCACCTGCTGAAATCAAGACGCCCCAGCTTGCCATGGGTTCCTGAACGCCAAGCCCCAGAAACGACAGGAAGCTTTCGAGAATGATCACCTGGGGCACCAGCAATGTCATGTAAATGACGACAGGACCCAGAAGATTTGGAATGATGTGACGAATGAGTATGCCCGATTGCCTCACCCCCAAGGCTTCGGCGGCCTGGACATATTCCTGACGCCGGAGGGAAAGCGCCTGGCCCCGCACAATGCGTGCCATGTCGAGCCAGAGAACCGCGCCAACGGCCAAGAACATCAACACGAAGTTTCGGCCGAAGAAAACCACAAGCATGATGACGAAGAAAATAAAGGGCAGCGAATAAAGAATATCGACAATACGCATCATCACTTCATCGGTCTTGCCGCCCATAAGACCCGAGGTCGCGCCATAGACCACGCCTATGGCAACCGCTACAAAACCTGCCAGAAGTCCGATGGCGAGGGACACACGGCCTGCTATCAGCGTGCGCGTCAGAAGATCGCGCCCGGAATTATCCGTGCCAAAGTAGAAATATTTGTGTTCGACGCGCCCACTCATGGTGAGTTTCAGGCCATCAGCAGATTTTTCTTCCACTTTGGCATCCTCAAACGTATCGGAACGATCAAGATAGCGGACAACGCGCTCGTCAATTGGTTTTGCCGAAGAGACCGCCACGAATACGCGGGCGCCCTCCTGGCGCCAGCCAGAGATTTCGATGCGCGCGCGTTTCACGGCGTCCCGCAATGATTTTTCGATTGTATCGGCTCTTGGATAGGGCGCAAGACTTGGCGGCGTTCTCACATAATCGGGATAGATGGTGGTGAAGGCGTGGCTCGTCAGCAACGGGCCGATGAGGCAGACAACCGTCATCAAGACGAGATATAGCGCGCTGAACGTGGCGGCGCGATTTGCCTTTAACCGGGCCCAGGCGTCGGCCCACAGGCTGCGTCCGGGGCTGACGCTGGCCACATCACTCATAGCGCACCCGGGGGTCGAGCACCGCATACAGCAGGTCGACAATCAGGTTGAACGCAATAGTGAAGATCGCAATCACTACAACGGTTCCCATGACCAACGTGTAATCCCTGTTAAGCGCAGCATCGACGAAATAGCGGCCAACCCCTGGTATCTGGAAAATTGACTCAACGATGATGGAACCAGTGAGAAGCGCTGCGGCGGCGGGTCCGGCGTAAGAGACAACCGGGAGAAGAGCGCCACGG
This sequence comes from Rhodobiaceae bacterium, assembly GCA_009885825.1. Classification (GTDB taxonomy): domain Bacteria; phylum Pseudomonadota; class Alphaproteobacteria; order Rhizobiales; family Aestuariivirgaceae; genus Aestuariivirga. Next base: position 65,245 of record VFJY01000011.1, read on the forward strand.
AGCGCATGGCGGACGATGATGGAATAATCCGACAGGCCCAATGCCCTCGCCGTTCGGATATGGTGGGTGTGGAGCGCTTCTATCATTGAACCCCGCATGAGGCGGGCAAAGATCGCGAGGAATGGCAATGCCAGTGTGATGACGGGGCCAATCTTGTTGGCAAATGTGCCATCGCCCCATCCGCCCACTGGCGCCCAGCGGAGCAGCAGTCCGAATATTATCTGATAGACGGGCGCTATCACGAAAGTCGGGATCGTGCTGCCGGCCGTCGCCACAGCCGTGACCAGATAATCAATCCAGCTATTCTGGCGCAGGGCCGCATAGATGCCCATGGCACAGCCAATCACGAGAGATAGCACCAGCGCCGCCGTGCCCAGCTGCAACGAGATCGGCAGGCCGGCGGCAAACAATTCAGCCACCGTAAAATCGGGCAAGTTGTAACTTGGCCCGAAATCACCCCGCAGTAGATTGCCGAGGTAGACGAAATACTGTTTCCACAATGGCAGGTCGAGGCCAAATGCCCGCTCGAGGTTGGCTTTGATAACAGGGTTAAGTCCCTTCTCCTGATTGAACGGGCCGCCGGGGGCCACGCGCATCAGGAAAAACGAGATCGTAACGATCACAAACAATGTCGGGATTGCGGTTAGAAGCCGCCGGAGAACGTAGCGCAGCATCAGAAGAACCTCATCTCTCTGGCCGCTCCACCCCTTCGGGCGGAGCGGCACATTCGCAGGATGAGATTATTCCTTGCTTAGGAACCGGGATGGATGAACATCCATGACGTTGTCCTCCCAACCCTTGATTTTACTGGAAACTATGGTGTGGAAACCGTAGTGCAGCAATGGCACCACGCAGAGATCGCGGGCCACACCGATGGCTTCCGCGTCAGAGAGCTTCTTCATGCGCTCATCCGGCGAAGAAGCTGCGGCTGCAGCGGCCATCAGGTCGTCATACTCTTTGCTGTTGTAAGAACCGTAGTTGGTGCCAGCGGTGCTTTTGCAGAGATCAAGGAAATTTGCTGGATCCTTGTAATCAGCACTCCAGCCCGCGCGAGCTATGTCAAAGTCACCCTTTTGCTCCAAATGGCCATAATGAGTTTTGGTATCTGTATTGAGGAGGGAAACCTCAATACCGAGTGGCTTCAGCTGTTCCTGAATCGCAACCGCTGTGAGTTTGTGATTTTCAGACGTGTTATAACGAATTTCCATTTTCAGCGGTTTGTCTGGGCCATACCCCAGTTCGGTCAATATTTTCTTGGCTGCATCCTCACGGTCAAGTTGGGAAGTTTCGGCATACTCGGTCAAGCTGGTTTCGTAACCGCCAATTCCTGGTGGCACAAATGAATACGCGGGGATCATTGTATTGGTCCACACTTTTTCTGCGAGGAGGTCTCTGTCAATCGCCATGGAAATTGCGTGACGGAGCTTAACGTTATCCCATGGTGCCTTGTCTAATTTGAAGGCATAATAATAAGTGCCAAGCAACGGCCCAAGGCGAACTTGATCGCCGAACTTTGCCTTGAGTTCAGCCAGTTGCTCGGTTGGAATGTCATCATTCGAATCCAGTTCACCTGCTTCCAAGCGTTTCATCGCCGTCGACCGATCCTCAGTGGGAATGTAGTTCACGATGTCAATTTTTACATTCGCAGCATCATAGAATTTGTCGTTCTTGACTATCTTGATATGATCATTCGGCACAAACTCCGCGAGAACATAGGCGCCATTGGATACAAGATTGCCAGCTTTTGTAAAATCAGCAGCTTTGGCTTCGACATTGGCCTTGCTTACCGGAAAGGTTGTCTGGTGGGTGAGCATTTCAAGGAAATAGGGTGTGGGTGCGTTGAGCATGACTTCAAACGTCATATCATCAATGGCTTTGACCCCGAGTTCGGCTGGCTTCTTTTTGCCCGCAGTAACATCTTCCGCATTTACGACAGGTGCCATAAGATAAGCATATTCCGAGGCCGTTGCAGGGTCGGTAACACGCTGCCATGAGAATACGAAATCATTGGCGGTTACCGGAGAACCATCGGACCAATTGGCGCCAGCGCGCAACTTGAATGTATATACTTTGCCATCAGGCGAAACCGTGTAGCTCTCGGCAGCGCCGGGCTGCAATTCGGCCTTGGCATTGTGAACCATCAGCCCCATGAACAGGTCGCGCACGATGTTGGCTTCGTAAACTGTGGACGTTTTGTGCGGATCGAGGGATTCCGGATCGGCTGAATTGCCGCGATTGAAAACCACCTCGGCGAAAGCGCCGGTTGCGCTCATCATGAGCATGGTTGAGCCGATGGCCCAGGCTTTGAAACTCACGTTCATTCTTGAATACTCCCTTTTTGTATTTCTGGTTCTATGTCGTCCCGCCAATTATTCTGGCTTTTGGCCCCGATGCTAGCACCGGATTTTGAATTTGTCGCTAGTGGCGTGATGGGCTAAGCCTTGGTGAGTTTTGGAGATATTTTTTATGACACTGCGCGGCAAAAATAGCGGCACTCAAAAAGAGCAGACAATTGCGGTGCATGCAGGCGAATTTGTCGATCCGGTGACGCGGGCTTCTTCGCCCAATTTGGTGATGTCCGCGACTTTTGCGCCCACCGACGTGACCGGCTTTTCCGCCCGGGACGAGAAGGATTACGGGGGTTTCGTCTATGGCCGCGTTTCCAGTCCAACGGTTCGCCAACTCGAGCAGAAATTGGCAGCGCTTGAGGAAGCCGAGGGAGCGCTGTGCTTTGGTTCGGGTGTCGCCGCCAGCCACGCCGTTATTGCCGGGCGCTTGAGCAAGGGCGATCATCTGCTGGCGCAGGATACGAACTATGTGGGCGTGGCTGAGCTCACCCGCGACACCCTGCCACGCTTTGGCATTGGGACCTCATTTGTGGATGTGACCGATCTTGCTGCCGTTGCCGCAGCGATCAGGCCGAATACGCGCATGCTATGGCTCGAAACGCCCGCCAACCCCACGATGCAGATCTGCGATATCAGGGCTTTGGCAGAACTTGCCCATGCAAAGGGCGTTCGCGATGTGGTGGTTGATTCAACCTATGCCACGCCGATTGCCACAAAGCCCCTGAATTTGGGAGCCGATTTCGTGGTGCATTCGCTCACCAAATACATCGGCGGCCACGGCGATGCGATGGGGGGATGTGTGCTGGGCCGCAAGGTGGATCTGGCGGCGCTCAACTTGGAAGCAACAGTGCATTTTGGTGGCATTCTTTCACCCTTCAACGCCTGGCTCATCATGCGAGGCGCTGCAACCCTGCCTATCCGCATGAAGGCGCATCAGGAGTCGGCGATGATCATTGCCAGATATCTGGAGCAACACCCCGCCGTGTCGCGGGTTTTTTATCCAGGATTGGCGTCTCATCCGCAGCATGAAATTGCGAAAGCCCAGATGAAGAATTTTTCTGGCATGATGACGTTTCAAACCCACGAGAATGGACTGGTGGTAGCCAGACGCATGGTGGAACGGCTTGAGCTTGTTCACTACGCGGTTTCCCTTGGGCATATCCGCAGTCTGATTTACTGGATTGGCACCGACGATATAGAGAAATCCACATTCCACCACGAAGGCGAGGCGGCCAAGCGCTACCGTGGGTATGCCGGTGATGGCCTGTTCCGGTTGTCCGTTGGCATCGAAGAAGGCGAAGACCTCTGCGCCGATCTGGCGAATTGCCTTTAGGCCGCGGCGTCTTTCGCCTTGTGGCGGCGGTATGACATCATGCTGACCGGGATCATCGCAACATAAAGGATCGCGAACAGCGTCAAGGTTTCCCACGGAAAGGCGATGAGGCAGACGATGGCCAGCGCGCCGCCGCCAACAATGGGCATCACAAAATCGCGCCTGATGCGGGGGCCGCTGGTTTTGCCGGAGAATGTCGGAATACGGCTGATCATGAGCAGCGAAACGGCAACGACATAGCCCGCGATGGCGGGCGCATAGGCGGCGCCATTTTCAATTTCAAAGAGGAACCCTAAATACATGGGAGCGAGCGCTAGGCCAGCGCCTGCGGGCGCGGGAGCGCCGCTAAAGAAAGCACCCGACCATGCGGGTTTGTTTTCATCATCGAGGGCCACATTGAAACGGGCAAGCCTTAGCGCGCAACATACAGCAAGAGCAAGCGCCACAATCCAGCCCCTGGTCTTCAATGCGTCGAGCGACCAGATATAAATCAGAATGGCTGGGGCCACGCCGAAATTGATGAAATCCGCCAGGGAATCAAGCTCAGCGCCAAAACGTGAGGTGCCCTTGAGATAGCGTGCCAGGCGGCCATCTACAGCGTCGAGCACGATTGAAACAATGATCGCGCCGACGGCCAATTCATATCGGCCTTCGATGCCCAGTCTTATGGCGGTGACACCGCTGCACAGGGCCAGCAAAGTAATGAGGTTGGGCAGCAGGTAGCGGACCGGCACATTCTTGAAGCGTTTGTTTTGGGAGGTTTCCAACGTCAGCTCTTCCTTGTTGCGCGCTCAGCCTCGGGCGAGGCTAAATCCGCAAAAACCGTTTCGCCGGCGATTGCCCGCTGGCCCACCGCGACCAATGGGTTGGCGCCCTTCGGCAGATAAACGTCGACACGGCTGCCAAAACGGATAAGGCCAATTCTTTGCCCCGCCAGCAGGCGCTCGCCTTCTCCCACAAATTTCACAATGCGGCGCGCGATGAGCCCGGCGATTTGCACCACGCCCAGCTTGCGGCCATCGGCGAGTTCAAGCGTGAAAGCCTGGCGCTCGTTCTCTTCGCTCGCCTTGTCCAGTTCCGCACTCACGAAAGCGCCGGGAATGTAATTGATCTTGGCAATGCGGGCGTCAATCGGCGAACGGTTTACGTGCACGTCAAAGACATTCATGAAAACCGAAATCCGCGTCGCGGGTTCGCGGTCGAGATCAAGCTCGGGTGGCGGTATGATTTTGTCTATGGCACAAATCTGGCCGTCGGCGGGCGATATCACAAGGCCATCGCGCATGGGCGTGACGCGCTCTGGATCGCGGAAGAAATAGGCGCACCAGATGGTGGAGACAACGCCGAGCCACATGAGAATGTCCCAGCCCATCCAGAAGAAGAGGAGCGTCACCGCCGCGAATATGGCGATGAAACGCCACCCCTCCCGGTGAACGGGCACGAAGAAAGCGAGAATGCTATTTACAATGGACATGGGCGCTCATGTAGCGTGATTTTGCGGGTTTGGAAATACGGGCCTTCACTCGGCCGTGACTTTGAGAAGCGCCCTGGCCTCCGCCGTAAGCCCTCGCTCATCGAGGTTTTCAGCAAGACGCCTGCGGGCTTCATCGGCTTCGCGCTGGCGGTTCCACATGGCGGCATAAACGCCCTTCCTGCGCAGCAACTGACTATGGGTGCCGCGTTCGGCTATGTGGCCTGCATCCAGCACAATGATCTCATTGGCGTCCACCACGGTTGACAGCCTGTGGGCGATCACCACGGTGGTGCGATCCTTTGAAACCTTGCGCAGCGCCGCCTGTATTTCCTGCTCGGTGAAGCTGTCAAGCGCCGACGTGGCCTCATCCAGCACCAGAATGGGCGGGCCTTTGAGAATGGTGCGCGCAATGGAAACCCGCTGCTTCTCGCCGCCGGAAAGCTTCAAGCCCCGTTCGCCCACCATGGCGTCATAGCCCTTGGGCAGGCTTTTCACGAATTTGTGGATTTGAGCCATTTTTGCCGCAGCCTCAACTTCGGCATCGCTCGCGCCCGGCCTGCCATAGCGGATGTTGTAGCGGATGGTGTCGTTGAACAGCACGGTATCCTGCGGCACCATGCCGATGGCGGCGCGCAGTGATTTTTGCGTCACGGCTGAAATGTCTTGGCCATCGATTGTGATCCTCCCGCCGGTGAGCTCATAGAAGCGGTAGAGCAGCCGGGAGATTGTTGATTTCCCAGCCCCCGATGGGCCAACGATGGCGACCGTGTGGCCGGCTGGAACCGCGAATGACAGATCGCGGATAATCGGCCTTTCCTTGTCATAGGCGAAGCTCACATTCTCAAAAACCAACGCGCCCTGGGCAACTTTCAGCGGAACCGAGCCCCGCTTGTCCTTGATCTCGGCGTTGACGGACAGCAGCGAGAACATGCCTTCTACGTCGATCAGGCCCTGCTTGATTTCGCGGTAGGACGAGCCAATGAAATTCAGCGGCATGTAAAGCTGTATCATCAGCGCATTGATCATGACGAAATCGCCGATTGTGGCCTGGTCTTGCGTTATCGCGTAGGCTGACATGGCCATGACGACAGTGAGGCCAATTGCGAAAATGAAGGTTTGGCCGGCGTTGAGAACGGCGAGCGACACCCAGGTTTTAACCGCCGCCTTTTCATAGAGCAGCATCGAAACATCGAAACGCTGGGCCTCATGCTCCTCATTGCCGAAGTATTTCACCGTTTCGAAATTGAGCAGGCTGTCGATGGCCTTGGTATTCGCATCCGTGTCGGCGTCATTCATGTCGCGGCGGATGTTGATGCGCCATTCGGTGGCGAGATAGGTGAAGCCCAGGTAACAGGCGACGGTGGCCAAAATCGTAGCGGCATAGAGCCAGCCGAAAGACCAGGTGAGGACGCCGGCAACGAGGCCAATTTCAAGCGCGGTTGGAAATGTGTTGAAAAGCGAGAAACGCAAAACTGTGTCAACGCCCGCAGTGCCGCGAGATATGATGCGCGACAGCCCGCCGGTGCGGCGTTCGAGATGGAATTTCAAGGACAGCGCATGCAGGTGGCGAAAGGTCTTGATTGCGAGTTCACGCACGGCGCGCTGGCCCACCTTGGCGAATATCGCGTCACGAATCTGGGCGAGCGCCACCATCATGATGCGGCCAAAGCCGTAGGCCACCACGAAGAAGAACGGGACAGCAAAGACTATTGCCCCCGGACTGCCAGAAACCGTCAGGGCATCGGTAGCGTATTTGAACGTGTACGGCGTCCATACGGTAATGATCTTGGAAGCAATGAGCGCCACCATCGCCAGCACGACGCGAATTTTGAGATCGGTGCGCCCCGCTGGCCAAAGATAGGGGAGCAGGCTTTTGAGGGTCCGCCATTGGTCTCCATCGCCGCTCGCAAGGCTCGCAGCGCTTACCGGCAACTTACGGCTCATTAAACCTGTGGCTTCCTATTGCACTGCTGGCGCATTTGGCGCAACGAAGACCTGTCCGGGATAGATCAGCCGCGGATTTTTGATCAGATCCTTATTGGCCTCATAAATCACCGTGTAATGAATTCCCTTGCCATAGATTTGGCGTGACAGCTTCCACAAATTGTTGCCGGGCTGAATCACCACCGTTGTCGGTGCTGGGGGCTCAGCTGTTGCGATCGCCACGGCTGTTTCTGCGGGTGCTGGAGCTTCTGGTTCGGCAACAACCTTGGGGGCTTCCTCCACCTGAGGCGCTTCGGCAACCTTTGGAGCTTCGGCCTTGGGTGCTTCAGCAACTTTAGGCGCTTCCACGACAGGCGCGGGCTCTGGTGCCTTGGCAACTTCTGTAACTGTTGTTGTCGCGGCTGCAACTGCAGGCTTTGAAGGCGCGGGCTCCGCTGCGGCAACGACAACTGGCGCTTCCGGAACCACTACGGGTTTGGCGGTTGCAACCTTCGCCGGATCTTCGCGGAAGAACGGCATGCCAACGCGGCTCTTTACGGTTCCATCAGCGCCTATCTCGTCAGCGCGCAATTCATGGGCACCGACTGCGAGCAGTGCAACACCCGCCATGGTCCAGGTTCCATCGGCACCGATAACAACCGATCCATAAAGCTTGTTGTCCACATAAATTTGAACCGTGCTGCCAGCCGGCCCACGGCCACCGAAAACAATGTTGCCAAACTCATCATAATCAACGGTATCAAGGTTGACCGTTGCCATGGCTGGCAGAACGGGCTTCACCGCTGCTGGTGCTTGAATAATTTTCGTTGGCTCTTCCGGCTTCAGCACGGCCACAAGCGGCGTGCTGCCCTCCCCCGACTTCACATCTACGGCCACTGTGTCCGTTGACATCGCGACCACATCTTTGTTCTTGGTTTCAATGGAGAGCGCGCCGGGGCCCGGTGGCAATGGATTTTCAGTGGTGACAACAAAGGCGCCATCGGCGTTAGCCACGGTCGTGCCAACTGTTGCGCCATTGTGCTTGATGGTGACGGCGGAACCGGGTTCAGCGCGCCCGGCAACGAGCGTTTCACCAGTGGGTTCCACCCGCACCGTATCAAAGCTTGGCGTAATTTTTTCTGTCACGGCGGGAGCAGGTGCGGGTTCTTCGACTTTTGGAGGTTCTGTTGCCTTGGCAGCCTCTTCAACTTTGGCAGGCTCGGCTGCCTTGGCAGCTTCTTCAACTTTGGCAGGCTCCGCAACCTTCGGCGTTTCCGCTACGGGCGCGGGCTCGACCTTGGCCACGACAGCTTCGGCGCCAAGCCATTTGTCCCGCTGCACATAGGCCAATATGCCAAGAGAGATAATGACTAACGTGGCGGCTGCCACCAGGGGATTGATTTTCGTCTGAGTTTCGTCCGTCATGATGTATTAAACAATCCTGCTGCTAAGATGACCCGTGAACCATTAAATGGGGCAAACTGCTGGCCTTAATAGGGCTATTTGGGCGAATCAGCAAAGAAATGCTGCGATAGCAAAAATGAGGCGAAATTTGGCGAAAGTTCCTGAACATAATCTGTGTGTGTACTGTGGTTCCGGCCCCGGCAAAAATCCAGCCTATATGGTGGCTGCCCGCGCCCTTGGCATGGCCTTGGCAAATGCCGGAATGGGCCTGGTTTATGGCGGTGGAAGCCTGGGCCTCATGGGTGAAGTGGCCAAGACCGTGCTGGAGGCCGGCGGCTATGTCACAGGCATTATTCCGAGCTTTCTGGGCACCAAGGAACGCATGTTGACAGGCGTCAACGACCTCGTGGTGACCAAGAACATGCATGAGCGCAAAATGACCATGTTCGAGCGGTCAACCGGGTTTGTGGCCTTGCCGGGCGGCATTGGCACGCTGGAGGAATTGACCGAAATATCCACCTGGGCGCAGCTTGACCAGCACGCCAAGCCGATTGTCGTGTGCAATATTGACGGCTATTGGGAACCCTATCTCACGCTCATCAAGCACATGCGGGAAGAAAAATTCATCCGCGAAGGCATGGAATTCAAGATGGACGTGGTGAAAACGGCGGAAGACGTGGTTCCGGCCTATGAGTTCCGCCTAGCCAACACGCCGCAAAAAGTGCCCTTCGACCTGCCCCGCGAAATTCTCTAAGGCACTGTCTCCAGGTCGGCGCGGCGGGTTTTCTCCTCGCGTATGGCTGAGTATGAATAGATGGCAAGCGCTATCCAGATAATTACAAATGACAGCATGCGCCATTTGTCCAGGGGTTCGCCGAAGATGAACACGGCGGTGAGAAACACCAGCGATGGCGAGATATATTGCAGCAGCCCGGCTGTGGAATAGCGCAGGCGCTTGAGGGATGCGGCGAAGAAAATCAGCGCAGTGGATGTCATCACGCCGCAGCCCATCAACAATAAAGTATCGCTTGTGACGCCGCCGAATTTCGCCATGCCATGTCGCGCCAGCCAGAACTGCGTAAGCAATAACGGAATGGCAATGATCACAACTTCGATGAAAAAGCCCTGGGTTGGCCCCACCTTGATGGTCTTGCGCAGAAATCCGTAGAGGCAGAATGTTGATGCCAGCATGAGCCCAAGCCAGGGGAACACGCCTGCCGCAAAAGTCTGGATTAGCACCGCGATGATCGCCAGCACGAGGGCCACCATCTGCAGGCGGTTGAAGCGTTCGCCCAGGAACAGATAGCCCATCACCACGTTCATCAGCGGGTTGATGTAGTAGCCAAGGCTTGATTCCAGCGTGCGGCCCACTTCGATTGACCAGACATAGAAACCCCAGTTCAAGACGATGATGGCGCTGGTGAGGGTCAGGATTGCCAGATTGCGGGGCGATGAGACAGCTTTCAGAACATCCTTGTGCTGGCCCAGCCACCAGATCACCAGTGCGGCGCAGGGGATGGACCAGAGGCCGCGATGAACCGCAATTTCCATCGGGCTGACATGGCGCAGAAAGCCGAAATAGACGGCCATGGCGCCCCAGGTGAGGTGAGCCAAAATAGCGTAGATAACACCTTTTTCGGCCTCCGTGAGGCCGACGCTATGGGACTGTTCTGCCACTGACATTGCTGCCGTTTATCGCCATGCCCAATTTAGCGCAACGGGCTGTGGGGCATGGCCCACATGAGCGCCCCGCATGTCAGGCCGGAACAGCTTCGCGCAGCAATTTATAGATGATTGAGTCCGAAAGCGCCTGGAATGAGGCATCCACGATGTTGGGTGAAACGCCCACCGTGAACCAGCGGTTGCCCTTTGCATCCTTGCTTTCGATCAGCACGCGCGTTGTGGCCGTGGTGCCGCCATTGAGGATGCGCACCTTGTAATCCACCAGTTCAAGATCATTGATGAAAGGCTGGAATTTTCCCAGGTCTTTGCGCAGCGCCACATCAAGGGCGTTCACCGGGCCGTTGCCTTCGCCAGCATTGATAAGGATTTCGCCATCGATTTTCACTTTGACCACGGCCTCGGAGATCATTTCCTGATCGCGCTGCTCGACGATCACCCGGAACGAGAGCACGTCGAAATAATGGGGCACGCTGTCGAGGGTTCGCCGGGCCAGCAATTCAAATGAGGCGTCAGCGCCGTCATAGGCATAGCCCAGAGCCTCGCGGTCCTTGACTTGGCGCAGCAGGTCATCAAGGCGCGGATCATCCTTCTTCACATCCATGCCGACGCGTTGAAGTTCCGACACCAGATTGGATTTGCCCGATTGGTCAGACACCAGCATCCGCCTGCGATTGCCCACGGTTTCCGGCGGCACATGCTCATAGGTTTCCGGTTCTTTCACGATGGCCGAGGCATGAATGCCCGCCTTGGTGGCGAAGGCGCTTTTGCCGACATAGGGCGCTTGCGCGTTGGGGGCGCGGTTCAGGAGCTCATCAAAAGCGCGGGCCACATGCGTGAGGTTTTGCAGACGCTCACCGTCAACACTGATGCTGAAACGATCCTTGAAAGATTTCTTCAGGCCAAGAGTGGCGATGATGGAAACCAGATTGGCGTTGCCGCAGCGTTCGCCGATGCCGTTCAAGGTTCCTTGCACATGGCGGGCGCCAGCGTCGATTGCCGCCAGTGAATTGGCCACCGCCTGATCCGTGTCATTGTGAGCGTGAATGCCGAGGTGAGTGCCCGGAACGGATTTCGTCACGACGCCCACGATCTCTGAAATCTCCGAAGGCATCGTGCCGCCGTTGGTGTCACACAGCACAATCCAGCGCGCGCCTGATTCATAGGCAGCCTTGGCGCAAGCCAACGCGTAATCCGGGTTAGCCTTGTAGCCATCAAAGAAGTGTTCGCAATCCACCAGCACTTCCTTGCCGGCAAATTTTGCCGCTTCAACGGACTGGCGAATGGATTCAAGGTTCTCTTCGTTGGTGCAGCCCAAGGCCACCCGCACATGATAATCCCAGGCTTTCGCCACAAAGCAGATGGCGGCGGATTTCGCGTTGAGCAAATCCTGCAGGCCGCTGTCATTGGAAACCGAGCGCCCTGCCCGCTTCACCATGCCGAAGGCGGTGAACATCGCTTTGGTTTTTCGGGGTTCGGCGAAGAGAGCGGTATCCGTGGGGTTGGCGCCGGGATAGCCACCCTCGATGTAGTCCACGCCCAGGCTATTCAGCAGGTCGATCACCGCCAGCTTGTCATCCAGCGAAAAATCAATCCCCGGAGTCTGCTGCCCGTCGCGCAGCGTGGTGTCAAAAAGCGAGATGTGTTCACGGGTCATGGTGAGGTTCTGACTTTTTTAGCCCTCTCCCCTTGTGGGAGAGGGTGCCCGAAGGGCGGGAGAGGGGTTTCTTTCAGCGCGGCCAATATCGACATCATCGCGCCATCAACATCAAGCAGCAATTCACGGTTCCAAAAGCGCAGTACGCGAAACCCCTGGGAGTTCAGCCACGTGTCTCGAACAATGTCAGATGCCGAACCTTCATGCTGGCTGCCGTCAACTTCGACAATAAGCTTGTGGGTGAAGCTCGCAAAGTCAGCGATGTATTTTCCGATTGGGGCCTGGCGCTTGAATTTGTAGCTTTCAAACCTCTTGGCGCGCAACTGATGCCAGAGTTTGGTTTCTGCGTCGGTCATGTTTTTGCGCAGGTGTTTGGCCAGTCTGAGCGTGCGGCCAGCAGCCCCCTCTCCCGTCAACGCGCTCCGCGCGTCGCCACCCTCCCCCACGCGGGGGGAGGGAAGAAGAACAGCAGCAACAGCAGCTGGTGCCAAATCATTGTCGCCCTCGCCCCTCGTGGGAGAGGGTGCCCGGAGGGCGGGAGAGGGGGCCTTGGCCATCATCGCTTAACCTCCCAGCTCGTCGTGCCATCCTTGTTGTCCTTGATACTCACGCCCATGGCCGCAAGCTCATCGCGGATGCGGTCAGACTCTTTCCAGTCCTTCGCAGCACGGGCGGCGAGGCGGGCAGTAAGGAGGCCATCGATTTTTGTGTTGTAGACAGAAATTTGATTACCCATTCCCCGATGGTGAAATTTATCTAGGTTGTCAAAACCCAACAGACGCACGGCATTTGAGAAATGCGTAATCAATCGATGCTGTTCGAAGTCATCTTTTTGACCAAGTTCTGATATCGCACCAGACAACTTATGTAGTACCGCTATCGCGGCAGGAGTGTTCAGGTCATCGGATAGTGTTTCTATGAAATGCTGCGATTGCTCATGGCCATAGGTGGGATCAATATCAGTATTATACCAACGCTGAAATGAAAGTAGAGTCTTTCTCGACTCTTGCAGCCCTTGGAGTGTCCAATCAATCGGCTGCCCATAGTGAGTGCGCAACATGTTAAAACGCACCACTTCTCCCGGCCAATCTCTCAGCACATCATCAATCGTCACAAAATTTCCCAGACTCTTGGACATCTTCTGCCCCTCCACCTGCAGGAAACCATTGTGCATCCAGACATTCGCCATCACGTCTGTCCCATGGACACATCTTGATTGGGCGAGTTCGTTTTCATGATGAGGAAAGATGAGATCAAGTCCGCCGCCGTGGATGTCGAAGACTTCTCCCAGATACTGCTTGCTCATGGCGGAGCATTCGATGTGCCAACCCGGGCGGCCCCGGCCCCAAGGTGAATCCCAACCTGGCTCCTCGGCGCTGGAGAGTTTCCACAATACGAAATCGCCAGGGTTTTTCTTGTGGGCTTCGACAGCCACGCGCGCTCCCGCCTGCTGGTCCTCCAGCTTGCGGTTGGAGAGCTTGCCGTAGTCCGCCATGGAAGCCACATTGAACAATACTTCGCCGCCCGCCTGATAGGCATGGCCCTTTGTGATCAATGTGCTGATCATCGCGATCATTTCGGCGATGAATTCCGTGGCGCGGGGTTCGAAATTCGGTTCAAGGCAGCCCAAGGCCTTCGCATCAGCCTGAAATTGGTTGGCAGTTTTTTCTGTCACCTTCCGGATCGCCTCGTTCAACGGCAAATCAGGATAATCCCGCAGCGCCCGTGCGTTGATCTTGTCATCCACATCTGTGATGTTGCGGACATACTTGACGTGTTCCGGCCCATAGAGATGGCGCAGCAGCCGATACAGCACATCAAACACGATCACCGGCCGCGCATTGCCGATATGGGCGAAATCATAGACCGTTGGGCCGCAGACATACATGCGCACGTTCTTGGGATCGAGGGGCGTGAACTCCTCTTTCCGTCGTGTTAATGTGTTGCAAAGGCGCAATGTCATCGTTTTCCCATGGGTTCTGCCTGACCGGGAAACGCTTATATATGGATTTTGGTAAAGCGGCGCCCTGCCAGCGGTTTTCAGCTAGCTAATGATAATTATGCCGCAAATGTTAACGGCGTGTTGTGGGGCGGTATTCATGGCCGCAACATGATGGATCGCTGCTTTCCCGTCAACCCCTTCGCGCCAAGCAAGGTTGCCATGTCGTTTACGGGCTAGCCCCGGAATTCATACTTGGTAAACACTCCCCATGACGGCATTGGAACAAAAGCAGCATCGGCTGGGCCTTATTCTTGTGGCTTGTGCGGCGCTGGCATGGTCGTCGGGGGGCATATTCACCCGCATAATCCCGACGGATTTGATGGCCATTCTGTTCTGGCGCGGCCTGTTTTCGGGCTCTGCCGTGATGCTGTTTTTCTTTGCGACCGAAGGCAGCGGCGCTTTGCGCATTCTGGCGGGCCTGCGCTGGCCAGCCCTTGCCGTGGCCTGCCTCTCAGCCCTTGGCATGATCACGGGCATTGGCTCCATCCGCTACACCACGGTTGCCGATGCCATGGTCATCTATGCCACAACACCTTTTGTGACAGCGGGCCTTGCCTATCTGTTCATCGGCGAAAAGCCCAGCCACTCCACGCTTGTTGCAAGTGCTGTGGCGCTTGCGGGTGTCAGCATCATGCTCATCGGCTCGCCCTGGGGCGGCGGCATGTTCGGCAAGTTTCTGGCCGTTCTCATGTCGCTCTGCATGGCGAGTTTCACCGTTGTCATGCGCCGCCATCGGGAGGTGGCCATGCTGCCTGCCATGGGGGCATCGGCTTACATCTGTGCCTTTACGACTTTCTGGTTTGCATCATCCCTCGATGTCAGCACGAAGGACATCGTTCTCATTGCCTTCTTTGGCATTCTGCAAAATGCGGCGGGATTGATATTTTACGCTTATGGATCACGCCGGGTTCCCGCCGCGGAGGCAACCCTTGTGGCAGCACTTGAAGTTCCGCTGACACCTTTCTGGGTTCTGATTTTCCTCAATGAGGTGCCCGGAATTTCCACGCTGGTTGGCGGTGGCGTGGTGTTGCTGGCGCTGTTTGGGCATATTCTCAGCGAATTCAGAAAGAGCAGCCCAGATGTGGCCCAGCCATTTCAGGTGGCTCCTTAGCGCGCTGTCTGCCCAAAGAGGATTTTCCGCTCCTCGCCGGTTATGAGTTTTGAATAGGATGGATCAACATTGGCGTAAGCAGCTTTGGTTCCAGGCCGCGCGGCGATTTCATCGAGCCAGCGTTTCAGGTGCGGAAAATCGTTTATGTCCTGCTGGTGGTTCTTGTAGGGAACGATCCAGGGATAGCAGGCCATGTCGGCGATGGAATAGTCACCGGCCAGGAACTTGCGATCGCTCAGGCGCCAGTTCATCACACCATAAAGCCTTGAAGCTTCCCTGTTGTATCGGTCAATGGCGTAGGGAATTTTCTCGGGCGCATAGACGTTGAAGTGGCCGTTCTGTCCGGCCATGGGGCCAAGGCCGCCCACCTGCCAGAACAGCCATTGCAGCACTTCCGCCCTGCCCCGGATATCGCCGGGGATGAACTTTCCAGTTTTTTCGGCGAGGTAAAGTAGGATGGCGCCGGATTCAAACACTGAGATTGGCGCGCCGCCGCCCTTTGGCGCATTGTCGACAATCGCCGGAATACGGTTGTTGGGCGCAATCGCCAAAAACTCCGGCTTGAACTGGTCGCCCTTGCCGATATCGACAGGATGAATTTTATAGGGCAGCCCCGCTTCCTCAAGAAACATCGTGATCTTGTGGCCGTTGGGTGTCGCCCAGTAATAGAGATCGATCATCAGCCAGCTTTCTGTAATTCTCGGCATTACATAAATAGGTTGATCCAACTACTGTTGCAAGGTCCCTGCCCTGTCTTCATTCCATTGGGAAGGTGGCATGCCTTTGACACGGAGAAATTCGCGGTTGAAGTTGGACTTGGTGTTGAACCCACTGTCATAGATGACGGACGTTACGGCAGCGCCCGACGCCAAAAGGCGGCAGGCGTGTTCAATGCGCTGCCTATTCACATAACGCGATACATTCTCCTGCCGCACCCGGTTGATGGCGGACGACAACTGTTTTGCGGGCACGACAAGTTTGCGCGCCAGCCGCGCCAGTGTGAGATCCGGATCGAGATAGGGCTTTCGCATCTGCATGTAGTCTTCAAGCTGCGCGATGATGGCCTGGTCCCGCGTGATGTCTTCAGCGGAAAGCTCCGGTTCCGGCGACTCTGCTTCGCGGCGGCTTTCAATCGCATGGGAAAGACTCAGTGCCCCAAGGCTGAGCAGTGAAATGGACGATACGAAGCTGGGGATCCACAGAAGAATGCCGGAATATCCCTTTGCCAGCCCATAGGCGATCAACACATCACAGGCCGCCGAGGCAATGAGGGACACGGCGACAATGCGCCATGCTAGCAGTGGCCCTGTCCCACTTTCCAAGCGGCTGTGCAGCAGGCTGTCCTCGCCGCGCCGCAGCCGCGCCAGCATGGCAACACCATAGGTCGTGAACGACAGCGGTATCAGCACATCCAGCAACAAGGGGTTCAGCACAAAAATTAGTACAGCCAGTATTGGCCCAATTGCATGCCAGAGCAGGCCACGCGGCACTCCTTCTCCGCCAGAGGCCCAGCTGAAGGCAAACCACGCGACAGGCGGAATAACGGTGGCAAGGATCGGCTGCAAAGGACGGATTCCCGACATGCCGTAGTAATGCACCAGCGCAATGATCGCCGATTGCACGGCGCACACCGCGATCAGCGCCAGCAGCGTGACATGCGTTTCATGCTTCACGAAACGCAGCACGAGAAACCCGAACAGCACCAGGGCTATGATCATGGGTATGGGCAGGACAGGCAAGGCGTCGGTTCCGGTTGCGATCTCGTCCTATGTCCTAGAACCAGTTTGGCGCGACCTCAATCCGGTTTGAGGACGTTCCAGGCTTGAATTTGTGGCTGAAAGGGCGGGCAACCAACCCGAAAGGATTCTTTCATGAAACGGTTTTTCTTTTGCCTCTCCCTGCTGTTGCCCATTGGCGCGGCCCAAGCCGCATCAGACACAGGGATCACCATTCGCAATATTTCCGCAGCCCATCATGGCCGCAGCATTGAGATGGCCGTGCTCTATCCCGGCCAGGGCGGCGAGGCGACTTCGCTTGGCGAGAATGGTGTTTTCTACGGCGTTCCTGTGTATGATGGTGCTGCGCCTCTGCCCGGCAAACATCCCGTCGTGTTGCTCTCCCACGGTTGGGGTGGGAATTTCAAACGCATGGGCTGGCTCAGCAAGGGACTTGTTGACAAGGGCGCCATTGTGATCGCTGTCAACCACCCGAACAGTACCACGGGCGATCTCGACAATCTCGACGCGCTCAACCATTGGACCCGCGCCCAGGACCTCAGCGCCGCGCTGGATCAGGTCCTGGGCGATCCTGCTTTCGCTGGCAGCATCGACGCCACGCGCATCTATGCCACAGGATTTTCCTACGGCGGCTGGACAGCGCTTTCTCTCGGTGGTCTGAAAGGGCAGCGTGATGGTCTTGAGCGATTCTGTAACGATCCTGCCAAGGCAACGTCCCATTGCGACGACATCCTGAAAGCGGGAATCAAAATCGCTGATATTGACCACACGAAGTGGGAAGCGTCCTACAAGGACAGTCGCATCTCCGCTGTGGCAGCAATTGATCCAGCCCTGACCTGGGGACTGACCGGCGCGGACGCCGCAGAATTGGACGTGCCGGTCCTCTTGCTTGGCTTGGGCGACGACGAGGACCGCCTGCATGCGACAGATACAGGGCCGAAAGGCAGCAATTTTCAAACGCTCCTTGCGGCAGCCAAGGTCGAACAAATTGCTCCGGCCACACACTTCACGGCCCTCGGCCTGTGCAAGCCAAATGGCGAAGCCATTTTGAAAGAGGAAAAGGACGACCCCGTCTGCACGGACCCTGTAGGTACAGATCGCAACGCAGTACAGGACAAGATCATCACGAGCATCGCCCGCCTATTTGAGCTTGAATAAAGAATGAAAGTCCGGCACTGCGTCGCGTGGCCGGATTTTTCCTATTCGGCGGCTTCCACCGAGTCATCGTCATCAACGCGGGGACGTGACGCCATTTCTTTTTTCAGCTCTTCAGCCACGAGGAACGAAAGTTCCAGGGCCTGGCTGGCGTTGAGGCGCGGATCGCAGAAGGTGTGGTAGCGGTCGTTGAGGTCTTCATCGCGCAGCGCCCGGAGGCCGCCGGTGCATTCCGTCACGTCCTTGCCGGTCATCTCCACATGGACGCCGCCCGCATGGGTGCCTTCAGATTGGTGGATGGCCATGAAGCGACGCACCTCCGTCATGATGGCATCGAAGGGCCGGGTCTTGTAGCCGGACGTCGCCTTGATGGTGTTGCCGTGCATGGGATCGCAGGACCAGACCACGACGCGGCCCTCGCGCTTCACGGCGCGAATGAGTTCCGGCAAATGCTTGTCAACCTTGTCAGCACCAAAGCGCGCGATGAGGGTCAAGCGGCCCGGCTCATTTTGCGGATTCAGCTTGTCGATGAGGTTGATGAGGTCATCGGGTTTCAGGGTTGGGCCGCATTTGAGGCCGATGGGGTTTTTGATGCCGCGGCAGAATTCGATGTGGGCGTGATCGGCCTGGCGGGTGCGATCGCCCACCCACAGCATATGGCCCGATGTTGCATACCAATCGCCGCTGGTTGAATCCACCCGGGTGAGCGCCTGCTCAAACCCCAGAAGCAGGGCCTCATGGCTGGTGAAGAAATCCGTCTGGCGCAGTTGCGGTGCGGTGTCGGCATTGATGCCGCAGGCCCGCATGAAGCCCAACGCTTCCGTGATGCGATCCGACAATTCCTGGTAGCGCTCGAAGGCGGGCGAATCCTTCAAATTGCTCAGCGTCCATTTATGGACGTGTTCAAGATTGGCATAGCCACCTTGCGCGAAGGCGCGCAGCAGGTTGAGCGTGGCGGCGGATTGGCGATAGGCCATGATCTGGCGCTCGGGATCGGGCTTGCGGCCCTCAACCGTCACTTCGCTGTCATTGATGATGTCGCCGCGATAGATTGGGTATTCCACGCCGCCAATCGTTTCCGTGGGCGAAGAACGCGGCTTGGCGAACTGTCCGGCGATGCGGCCCACTTTCACAATGGGCTGGCCGCCGGCGAAGGTCATGACCACGGACATCTGCAGGAACACCCGGAAGAAATCGCGGATATTGTCGGCTGAATGCTCGGCGAAGCTTTCGGCGCAATCGCCGCCCTGCAACAGGAAAGCCTTGCCTTCGGCCACCCGCGCCAATTTGCGCTTCAGTTTGCGGGCCTCGCCTGCGAACACCAATGGCGGAAAGCCTGCCAGCTGCTTTTCAACGATGGCAAGCTTGTCCTTGTCGGCATAGTCCGGCACCTGCACAACGGGGAATTTCCTCCAGCTGTCGGGTGACCAATTCGTTAACATTTGCGCTACTCCAAACCGTCGAAACTGCGGCTTATACACATAGTCGTTTCAGGTATCCAGCAGAACCGGGAAATTCCGTTAAGGGGTCCTGCGATATTTCTTCAGAAAGTCGGTAAATGAGGTTTCCGCCGAACGAAAGGCAATCTGCCGCTCAACGTCCCAATATTTGAGGTTTTCCAGCTTTATGGGGTCGCCGGTCACACCACAGCGGACGAAATCACCCTCGCGCATAACCTGAAAATCGGCGTTCAGGTATTTCAACTTTGCCTCGCGTTGCCCGGGCAGGCCGGAATCCAGGAAATTCATGTGTCGTCCTTGTCAAAACAATTCGCCTTGCGCGGTTTTTTTGCGGGCTGTTACGTCCAATTTGTCATCTGCGAACTCAATTTTCAAGGCTTGTCCCGGTGTGACCGCGGATGCCAGTCGAATAGGCGCGTCATTGGCATCGCGCACGACAGCAAAGCCCCGCGCCAGAACGGATTTGTAACTCATGGCGGCGAGGAGTTTTGACTCGGAGGCCAGCCTGTCCTTGAAGGTTTGCAATGCCCTGGACATGGCGCGGTGGTGACGGAGGCCCAGATCGCCTAGCCGCCGTTTCTGCTCCACCTGCCGCTGCTGAATGGGCGCAAAGCTGAGGCGGCCGGAAATCCGCGCGAGGTCAACCCGGTGATGCTGCACATTGGAGCGCAACGCCTGGGGCAGCCTTGCGGCCACCGTGTCAAATCGCTGGCGCACGAGAGCCAGAAACTCATCGGGCTTTGGCAGGGCGCGCGCGGCGGAGCGCAGCTTGGTGCGGCGCTCATCGAAAAACCGGGCCATGCCCCTGCTCTGCCTGGCATTGAGCGAGGCCAGTTCCGCCAGCAAATCCGCCCGCACCGGAACGGCGCGTTCGGCGGCCGCTGTGGGCGTGGGCGCGCGGTGATCGCTCACGAGGTCAATCAGTGTGGTATCGGTTTCGTGGCCCACGGCGGAGATCACTGGGATCCTGCTTTCGGCCACGGCGCGAACGACGATTTCCTCGTTGAAGCCCCAGAGGTCTTCCAGCGAGCCGCCGCCCCTTGCCACGATCAGCAGGTCTGGCCCATTGGCCATGTCATTGAAGCCCCGGACGGCTGCCGCCACTTCTGCGGCTGATGTTTCGCCCTGTACGCGCACGGGCCAGACCATGACATGGCGGGGAAAGCGGTCGCTCAAGCGATGCAGAATATCGCGGATCACGGCACCAGTGGGCGACGTCACAATGCCGATGAGCTTTGGCAAATAGGGCAGCGGTTTTTTGCGGTCCGCATCGAACAGGCCTTCCGCCGCCAGTTTGCGCTTGCGCTCCTCCAGTAGGACCATGAGTGCGCCAACCCCTGCGGGCTCAATATTTTCGATGACGATCTGGTAATTGGATTTGCCGGGATAAGAAGTGATCTTGCCGGTGGCTACAACCTCCAACCCCTCCTGCATCTTGGCGCGAACCTTGGAGAAAACGCCGCGCCAGATCACAGCGTCAAGCTTGGCCCCTTCGTCCTTGATGGAGAAATAGCAGTGACCAGACGAATGCGGGCCCCGATAGCCGGAAATTTCGCCCCGCACGCGCACATGCCCGAAAGTATCCTCCAGCGTCTTTTTAAGCGCGTGGGAAATCTCGGTCACCGAATATTCGGCGACATTCAGCTTCGGCGCTTCGGTGATTTCGCCGGTTTCAGGGTCGTAGGGCCAATCGGTGGACATTGTCTCGGTTTCGCTATGATTCCCGCCCATCAAATGGCAGAAGCCTGCGAAAGGCAAGGATCGAGTTTGACATGAATGTTTTGCTGATAGGATCGGGGGGCCGCGAACATGCGCTGGCCTGGGCGATTTCCGCCAGCCCGTTGCTCACCCGGCTTTACTGCACGCCAGGCAATCCGGGCATTGGCGAGGTCGCCGAACTGGTGGCGCTCGATGTCACCAACCACGCCGCAGTCATTGCCTTCTGCCAGACCCAAAACATCAAATTTGTGGTGGTGGGGCCGGAAGCGCCGTTGGTGGCGGGGCTGGTGGATGATCTGAAGCGCGCTGGCATCAAGGCCTTTGGGCCATCAAAATTTGCAGCCCAGCTCGAAGGCTCCAAGGGTTTCACCAAGGACATTTGCGCCAAATACAATATCCCGACTGCCGCCTATGGCCGGTTCAAGGACTTGGAAAAAGCCCACGCCTATCTAACCCAACACGGCGCTCCCATTGTGATCAAGGCGGATGGGCTGGCGGCTGGCAAGGGTGTGACCGTTGCCATGACCTTGCCCGAAGCCAAAGCCGCGCTGGCTGAAATATTCTCCGGCCGCTTTGGCGAAGCGGAATGTGTGATCGAGGAATTTCTGGAAGGCGAAGAGGCCAGTTTTTTTTTGTTGTCCGACGGTGTTCACACCTTGCCGCTAGCCACCGCGCAGGATCACAAGCGCGTGGGTGATGGCGACACGGGCCCCAACACGGGCGGGATGGGGGCCTATTCTCCAGCGCCTTGCATGACGGACGCGCTGTGCGCCGAGGCGCTGGAAAAAATCGTCACGCCAACCGTGCGCGCCCTGGCCGGCATGGGCCACCCCTATGTGGGCGTTCTCTACGCCGGGCTGATCCTCACCAAGGATGGCCCCAAGCTCATCGAATACAACGCGCGCTTTGGCGATCCGGAAACCCAGGTTTTGATGCTGCGGCTGCGCGATGATATCCTGACCCTCATGCTCGCAACTGTTGATGGCACACTGGATAAAATTTCTGTCCGATGGCGGGATGACTTTGCGCTCACCGTCGTCATGGCCGCCAAGGGTTACCCGAACGATTATGTGAAGGGCACAGAGATCAAAGGCCTGGACCAGGATTTTAGCGAGGACCTTCAGGTGTTCCATGCGGGCACCGCGATGAGCAACGGAAAGCTAGTTGCCAATGGCGGACGTGTGTTGAATGTTTCGGCGCTCGGCAAAACCGCAGCCGAGGCCCAGCAGAAAGCCTATGCCGCAGTTGACAAGATAAACTGGCCGGAAGGCTTCTGCCGCCGCGATATTGGATGGAGGGCGATCAAGGCATGAAAATTGGATTGGCTCTTGGCGGCGGCGGTGCGCGGGGGTTGGCGCATATTCCCATGCTGGAAGTTTTTGACGAGATGGGTTTGAAGCCCGCAGTCATCGCTGGCTGCAGCATGGGCGCTCTTATCGGCGCTGCCTATGCCTCCGGCATGACGGCAAAGGAAATCCGCGAACAGGCCGAGAAAATCCTGGGCAACCGCATAGACGCGGCGCGCTACGTCTTCGGCACGCGCAAATCGCGACTGCGCGATATCCTCTCCCTGAAAGGCCTGACCACCCTGCATCTCCACGGCGAGAAGCTGGTTGATCTGGCGCTCCCCGACCATCTGCCCAAAAACATCGAAGACACGAAAATTCCCTTTCACGTGGTCACCACGGATTTTGAATTGATGGAAGAGCGGTTGATTTCCAGCGGCAACATGGTGCAGGCGGTGGCAGCCTCCATCGCCATTCCAGGCGTGATCGTGGCGCCGCAAATTGAAGGCCATATTCATGTGGATGGCGGCGTGACCAACCCGGTGCCCTTCGATCACGTGCGCGAAGGCATGGATATCGTGGTGGCCATTGATGTCACCGGCAAGCCCAAGCTCTCAGGCCGCAAACACGCCACCAACATGGAACTGGCTGTGGGCGCCATGCTCATCATGTTCAACCAGCTCGCCGACCTCCGCCGCGCCGCGGCGCCACCCGATATCTACATCAGCCCCAAGGTCGACCAATTCGGCTCCGGCGACTTCTTCAAGCTGCGCGAAATATTTGAATCGGCGAGCGCCAGCAAGGACCAGTTGAAACGGGCGATTGAGTTGAGGTTGAAGGGTCTATAAAAACTTGCCTGAGAATTAGTTCTGTCACTGATGGAGCCAATATTTGACGATATGATCGACACCGGAAAGGATTTTGTAAGCGCTGTGTTATGAGGCTGGCGGCATACTGATTGTGACGCCAGCCTATGGATTTATATTTGGCAAGGCGACTATCGATTCACTCGCGCTCATCGTGGTCTTGTCAATCGCTTTCATGATCTGGGCCTCGCTCTACAACACGCTCTATGACATCATCGAGTTTCGCCTGACGCGGCGCGTAGCCAGCGACCGGCCACATGCCTGGCGCGGCGTGCATGCCATATTGCACGGCATAACGGGCATGCTCATCACAATACCAATCATCCTGCTGATGACGGAACATGGCTTCCGGACCGCAGTTGTGATTGATGTCGGCCTGACACTGTTTTACACGGGCCACGCCTACCTGTTCTATCTTGCTTTCGACTGGTGGCGGCCAGTGCAACTGGCAACCAATGCAACGTCATCCAGTCGGCCAGACTAGCGCCTCGCCCTGAAGAACTCCCGCAACAATTCCTGCCCTCTCGCCTCGCCGATGCCGCCATAGACCTCTGGCTTGTGGTGGCAGGTGGGTTGGGTGAAAAATCTCGGCCCATTCTCGACAGCGCCCATCTTCGCGTCGGACGCGGCGAAGTACAATCTTCTGATGCGGGCGTGCGAAATGGCGCCTGTGCACATGGCGCAGGGCTCGAGGGTGACGTAGAGATCGCAGTCGATGAGGCGTTCGGAGCCAAGCTTATGCGCTGCCGCGCGAATGGCGATCATTTCGGCGTGCGCCGTAGGGTCGCGGTCAGTTAAAGTGCGATTTGCCGCCACTGCCAAAATATTACCCAATTTATCCACGACCACAGCGCCCACGGGAACTTCGCCTGATTTGGCCGCCGCTTCGGCTGCGGTGAAGGCCCGCAACATCGGCTCTGGTAGTTTGTGCGTCATCGTGCGACATCAGCCCTAAAGCGAGGTCAAGGTCAAGATGAGTGAATTTGAGGGCGAGCGGATTGCCAAGGTCATTGCGCGGGCGGGCGTGTGCTCGAGGCGCGAGGCCGAGCAATTGATCGCCGATGGCCATGTGACGCTCAACCACAAGATTCTGAAAACCGCCGCCATCAATGTGACCGAGGCGGACCAGATCCGCATCAATGGCAAGCTGTTGCCGCAGGCCGAGGACTCGAAGCTGTGGCGCTATCACAAGCCCGATGGCCTGGTGGTGAGCCACAAGGACCCGCAAGGGCGGCCA
>VFJY01000129.1 GCA_009885825.1 Rhodobiaceae bacterium
GCCGGCGGCCTTGAAGGCCTGGGCTGCGCCGTAGCCATCGCCACCTTGCGTCACCACGCCTGCAACTTCTGGCAGCGATGGCAGAATGCCAGCCACGGCCTTTTGCGCCACTTCCTGGGCCCAGTCGCCATGCACGGAGCCGACGATCTTTAACTGCGAATATTTGTCGGCGCCGCGATGGATGCCCTTGGAAATTTCATCGTCCACGAACACGCCGGCAAGCCCGCGAATCTCGAGGAGGTTGCCGCCTGCCGCCATCTTTTCGTTGAGATAGTCGAGCTGCACTTCGCCCATTTTAGCGAAATCAACGGCGATGCGATAGGCGCAGGGTTCGGTGACGATGCCATCGAAGGACACAACCACAATACCGGCGTCGCAGGCCTGCTTCACAACGCCGTTGAGCGCGTCAGGCGAGGCGGCGTTGATGACGATGGCATGATAGCCTTGCAGGATGAGGTTCTGGATTTGGGCGGCCTGTTCGGTCACCTGGTTTTCAGAGGTTGTAAATGGATCGGCAGCGGCGACAATTCCATCAGCTACGGCCTGCTTTGTCACTTTATCCCAGCTTTTCAGCATGGACTGGCGCCAGGAATTTCCGGCGTAGTTGTTGGATAGCGCAATCTTTTTGTCTTTGGTGTCGGCGAAGGCGGTGCTGGTTGCCATCACAGCGGCGATAGCAATTGAGCATACTAGAGCTTTCTTTAGCATTTGAGTCTCCCTTACTTTCCGAACCATCGAATGGTGGTCCGCAGTTGCCAGATTAACACAGGCCAGAAATGTCGCAATGGCCGTTGGGCATGATTTATATGATAATTTATTTTTAGCCCTCGAACCACGCAAACTTGCGCTTCAGCCGCAGTTGCTCTAAGCAGTCCCCATGTTGAATTTTCGTCGCGCAACTCTTCTCCTTCTTGGCAGCCCCTAAGGGCCGGCTGGGCATTGCGCCTTGGCTCTTTGGGGAAAACGACATAAACATAATCCCAACAGCTAAGATCAGAGAATTTCCCGATGATGATTTCGCCCAAAGAAAAGTATCAGGCTTACACGCCCGTTAATTTGGTCAACCGGCAATGGCCCAGCCGCACCATCACCCGCGCCCCCATCTGGTGTTCGGTGGATTTGCGTGACGGCAACCAGTCGCTCATCGAGCCCATGGGGCATGAACGCAAGATGCGGATGTTCAATTCGCTCATCGCCATGGGTTTCAAGGAAATCGAGATCGGTTTTCCCTCCGCCTCGCAGACGGATTATGATTTCTGCCGCCACCTCATCGACAACCGTAAGATTCCCGATGACGTCACCATCCAAGTGCTGGTGCAATGCCGCGAGGAACTGATCCGCCGCACCTTTGAAGGCATCCGCGGCGCTAAATCGGCGATTGTGCATTTCTACAACTCGACCAGCGAACTGCAGCGCCGCGTGGTGTTCCAGAAAGACCGCCAGGGCATCATCGACATCGCGGTGGAAGGCGCCAGGCTCATCCGGCGGCTGGCCGACGGCAGCGGCATGACGGATGCGATCCGCTTTGAATACAGCCCCGAGAGCTTCACCGGCACGGAGCTGGACTACGCGGTGGAGATTTGCGAGGCGGTAATGGCGGAGATTGCGCCCACGCCGCAGAAGAAGCTCATTCTCAATCTGCCCGCAACCGTTGAAATGTCGACGCCCAATATCCATGCGGACCAGATCGAATGGTTCTGCCGCACCATCAAAAACCGCGACCACGTCATCATCAGCTTGCATCCCCACAACGACCGGGGTTCGGCGGTGGCGGCTACCGAGCTTGCCTTGCTGGCGGGGGCTGACCGTGTTGAGGGCACGCTGTTCGGCAATGGCGAGCGCACCGGCAATGTCTGCCTCGTCACGCTGGCCATGAATCTCTACAGCCAGGGCATCGATCCGGGGCTTGACTGCTCGAACATCAACGATCTCGTGCGCATGGCGGAATACTGCAATCAGCTCCCCATCC
>VFJY01000029.1 GCA_009885825.1 Rhodobiaceae bacterium
CGGGCAGGCCATAAAGCTGCGAGGGCGCCACAAAAACTGCTGGCGGCAACGGCTTTTCCGCATTCCCGCTGTTTTCCTTGGGGACCGGGCGCTGGCTTATGATTCTTTCGGTTATTGCAGTGACACTCTCCTTGGGGAGCTCCAACCGCAGGCCGAGGGCGTTCAGCAATTTGCTGTCTGCGCGGTTGATGTCGACAAGCCCCGCCGCATCCCTGACCGCCACTTCGACACGCCGCCCGTTGCCGATGGCCGCCGTTATGGCAGAACCATCAAAGAAGACCCTGTCCTGGGCATTCGCCGCCAAAATGAGCGCCATACCCACGTCAACGCCCGCCTGAAGGGTGGTCTCGGTCCGCAGGCGATCTGTCTCCAATCCGGCGAGCGACACCTTTTTCTGGGAGTAGGAACTGAGCGCCACGACAATGACGGTCATCATGGCGACGACCCACAGCACGACAACAAGAATCATGCCTTGGGAAGAACCGTCCTGTTTTGCTTCCTGGTTCATTGCGAGCCATTTCCTGCGGTGATGAGTCCCCTGGAATTCATCGTGCAACCTGGTTGTGTCAGTGCAACGCAATCTGCCTCCGCGCCTATTTTCAAGGCTTGAACAAAGCCCGGCACACGCAGTCTGCCGGTTCGAATGTCCGTCAAATTGATCCTGACCTCGTCGGGCAGCATGTTTGTGTTTTGCCACGTGCCGACCCATGACCTGAGACTTACCCGCGTTGCGCGGTAGGAAAATTCAATCGTGAAGTCGCCGCGCAGCACTGTGACGTCGTCAGCCCACGCAAGCGCGGCGGTGTCTGGCTGACCCAGCGCAAAAGGCGCCCGAGAGCGCACCAACTCGCTGCCACTGGCGGACGTGCGAACTGCGAGGCGCACCCAATAAAGGCCAAAGACGTTGCTGCCAGGCCGTTCTTCCATGATGTATGTCAGGGAACGCTCGCTGCCCGCAAACAGGAAGCGGCGGGGCGTCGCGGGATCATCGACAACGCGCTGGATGCGTGAAATATCACCGCCAATGATTGCGAGGCCTGCGGCTATGCCGCCCTGCCGCTCAATTGAACTGGTTGCTGAATCAAAACCCAGGTTGATGGTTCTCATGGCCAAACTCAGGCCCACCATGATGAGCGACGAGATCACCAGGCCGACAAGGATTTCGAAGAGGGTGAATCCACTTTCCGGGTTATCCTGACGGGGCATGGGCTATTTCACAGCTTTCAGCGTATCGAGCGCGAAGCTGCCCCTGGGCTCCCATTGCACATTTGCTGAAACCCGGTAGAGGCGGCGGATCGGTGTGCTTGATCCCGCGATCGAAACTTCGGCTGGCTCAACAGTCAGTTGCCACCGGTACATGCCAGAGACGCCACTGCGTGTGCCGACGACGGTATCGGCTGCGCCACGCTCATCGGCAATAATGGACTGGGCAATGATGCGCGCGCCCAGATGGGCTTCCAGATAGTTGGCAGCAGTCTGTGAAGTGCCAAGTCCCCTGAACAATGCGACAAGCGCCATGGCGGCGATCGCCATGGCGCACATCACCTCGACCAGTGAAAAGCCCGCTGCGGAATTGCGGTCAGGCGCGCTCAAGCGAGACATTGCCAGTCAGCCAGTTCACGCGGACTTCGTATATTTGGCCGCGAAATGAAAACGCGAGAATCCCGCCACTTGAAGCGCCAGTTGGATAAAAACGAATCCCTATGGTGCCATCCTCATAGTGTTCCGAGGCGGCCACTGTCGCCGTGAGGTCCACGCCATTGGGCAAGGTTAAAAACCTGTCCCCCGCAGGGTAGGCCAGGCGGCGGTTTTTGAGATCAATGGTGAAAACTTTTTCTTCAGTTTGGCGAATGGCGTCAACCCGGCCCTCGCTCATGGCGGCCGAGGCCTTGACCATGAAGGCCCGGAAGTTCGCGGTTTCAAGACTGCTTGTGCTTCTGAATGAAAAGGCGGTGACAGCTATGGCCAGGATTGCCAGAACAGCCAGCAGCTCGACAAGCGTGAATCCCGCCTCTCGTAAGTTGTCGGTATGGTTAGTTCGAGATGTCGGCGTCCTCATCCGCGCCACCTTCCTTGTCATCGCGGCCATAGGTGTAGAGGTCGAAGGCGCTGGTCTTGCCCGGCATTTGATAGCGGTAGGCCCGTCCCCAAGGGTCCAGCGGAATGGCGTTCTTGCTGATGTAGGGTCCGTTCCATCCCGGTATCCGGTCCGGTTTCTTCACCAAGGACTCAAGGCCCTCGGGTGTTGTCGGATAGCGGCCGACATCGATATGAAAAAGCTCCAGTGAAGTGGTGAGGCCCTCAATCTGCACTTTTGCGGTTTTGCTGCGCGAAGAGCCGAGATAGCCAATGACGCGCGGACCGATAATGCTGGCGAGCAACACGAGAATGACCAGCACCACCAGCAATTC
Source organism: Rhodobiaceae bacterium (assembly GCA_009885825.1). Classification (GTDB taxonomy): domain Bacteria; phylum Pseudomonadota; class Alphaproteobacteria; order Rhizobiales; family Aestuariivirgaceae; genus Aestuariivirga. The sequence continues at coordinate 2,412 of VFJY01000029.1, forward strand.
AACCAGGGTAAAGCCCGCTTCGCCAGTTCGAGGTTTGCGCCGCTGGTTTGAACTTGTCCGTCTGCTCATGTAAAAATGCCGGATCATCACAACGCCAAATCATTGATACTAATTATAGCACCCATCAGGGAGGTGATGATAAATGCAACAACACTGCTTAACGCGAGGATAATGGCGGGTTCCAACAGTGTCAATGTTCGGTCAATCGTTCCATCAAGCTCTTCTTCCAGAATTTCCGTGGCTTTGAGCACGCTCGGCGTCAGGTTGCCGGTTTCATTGCCGACACGTAGCATGCGGGACAACAGCCTTGGGAAGAACTTGGCGTTGTCGAGGGGGGCCAGAAAATCCTCACCCTGGCGCAGCGCGGTTTCCATCTCGGCGAGAACTTCAGCTACTTGCCGGTTGGCGGTTGAGGGCCGCATGAGTTTCAGGCTGTCGGGCAGGCTTACACCCGCCGCCAAAAGAGTTCCAAGCACGCGGCTGAATTGCACCACGGCGGTTTTCATGAGCACTGAGCCGATGAGTGGCAATCGCATGGCGACGGCCATTGACAGCCTGTAGATGCGCGCGCTTCCGCCGACGAGAATGAAAAGGATGATGACCAGTGGCACGATGATGAGGGTTATCAGGCCATTTGCGATGATCCAGTCGGAAACACGGATTACGAACTCCGCCGATTCCGGAATGGGCGCCCCGGAACCCAGAATCATGTCTTTGATGCTTGGCACAACAGAAACCATGATGAAGACAACCGCGGCAAATGCCAGGGTCACGAGCAGGGCAGGGTAGGTGAGCGATGATGCCAGACGGTTTC
>VFJY01000102.1 GCA_009885825.1 Rhodobiaceae bacterium
CGTCAGAGATTTTGCAGATCCTGCCTTCAGGCACGGACAAGCCAAAAAGCTTGAGCAGAGTCTTGGCGTCGAATTCACTGAGCGCATAAATTTCGCCTGCGTTGGTTTGCTGGCGAAGGAGTTGGGGAATTTCTTCCGTCCGGGCCCAATTCTGGCCGATGAAACTGGCGGCACCAAAAGCGGTGAGTGTGTCGTCCAGGCCCATCATGGGCGCGATGCCTTGATCCGCGAGTTCGGCTGCAAGGTCCAGCGGCATGCATTCCGGCAGGGAAGCTGTGATAACGCTCCGCGCATTTGTGGCAACAGCTGCCTTGGCCATGGCGCGAATGGCGACCAGCCACGGTTCGCGGTTCATTTTTGCATCGGCAGGCGTGTCGATTATGAGCATTGCGGCATCGAAGCCACCGCCGAGAACGGCGGTGTAGGTGTTCAGGAGTTTCTCGCCCTGGTTCCAGATGAAGGTTTGATAGTCGAGCGGGTTGTCGATGGTGACGTATTCATTCAGCGTGGCTTCGACTTTCGATTTTGCTGCCGCATCGAAGGCCGGGAACACGACTTTGCGTTCCATGGCCATGTCAGCGACCAGCGCTGCTTCGCCGCCAGAACAGCTCATGGATACAATGCGATTGCCGGGGATGGGGCCACCATGGTGAAGAAATTTCAGCGTCTCAACAAATGACGTGACTGATTTCATGCGAGCGATGCCGTAGCGTTCGAAGACAGCGTCATAGAGCGTATCAGCACCGGCGAGTGATGATGTGTGGGTAAGAGCGACTTTTGCACCCTGTTCGGAGCGGCCGGTTTTAAGGGCGATCACGGGTTTGCGATATTGCCTGGCGATTTCCGCAGCACGGGCGAAGGCCGGAATGTCTGTCAGGCCCTCGATATGCAATCCGATTGCGGTGATGCGGTCATCCTGGGCGAAGGCTTCCAGCATTTGCGCCATGCCGACATCGGCCTGATTTCCGATGGCAAAAACGGCGGCAAGCGGCAGGGCGCGGCGCGTAAGGGTGAAGTTGCAGGCGATGTTGCCGGATTGGGTGATGATGGCAACGCCGCGCTCACATGGTTCAATGCCATGCTCATCGGGCCACAGGGCACAGCGGGCGAGGCCATTGACGAAACCGTAGCAATTGGGCCCGAGGAGGGGCATGCCGTTCGCGGCTGCGATGAGGGCCTGTTGGAGATGCGTGTGGCCAGTTTCAGCAAAGCCCGATGCATAGATCACGGCGCCGCCACCGCCCATTTTGCTCAGCTCGCCCACCAGCTCGATGGTGGGTTCGCGTTTGACGGCGATGAAGGCGGCGTCCGGCACGCCGTTGATTTCAGCCAGCGATTTTATACAAGGAATTCCGCCAAGGGAGTCACGCTTGGGGTGGATGGCCCAGATTTTTCCGGTGAAGCCCAAGGCACGAGTCTGGCGGATGGCAATATCGCATTCTGCACCGCCAATGAAGGCGATGGATTTTGGATGGAGGAGGGTGGTGAGTGGGCGTTCTAATAGTTTCATCCCCCCAACGGCCTCAGCAATGCGCGTGATATGATGTGCCTTTGGATTTCCGATGTGCCTTCCCAGATGCGCTCGACCCGGGCATCGCGCCAGATGCGTTCTAACGGCAAGTCTGACATCAGGCCCATGCCGCCGTGAATCTGGATGGCTTCATCGGCAACGAAGGCCAGCATTTCGGTGGCTTTGAGTTTGGCCATGGCCATATCCATGTCGGTGACGGTTTTCTGGTCGAACTTCCAGGCGGCCTCCAACAGCAACAATTCAGCGGATTTCATTTCAACGGCCATGTCCGCAAGTTTGAAGGACACACCTTGGAACTTGCCGATCTGCTGGCCGAATTGGTGGCGGTCAACGGCCCATTGCTTGGCATGTTCCATGGCGCGTTCGGCCCTGCCGATACAGGTGGCTGCGACTTGTAATCGTGTGGCCCCCAGCCATTCATTGGCGACTTCGAAGCCCTTGTGCAACTCGCCCAATATTTGCGACTTATGCAGGCGGCAATCATTGAATTCGAGAATGCAGTTGTTGTAGCCGCGATGGGAAACATTCTTGTAACCATCCCGCACCGTATAGCCCGGCGTTCCCTTGTCCACCAGAAAAGCGGTGATCAGTTTCTTCTTGCCGCGCGATGTTTCTTCTTCTCCGGTTGCCGCAAAGAGAATGACGAAATTTGCTTCATCGGCATGGCTGATGAAATGCTTGGTGCCGTTGATCACGAAATAGTCGCCATCTTGTTTGGCAAAACACTTCATGCCGCGCACGTCGGAACCCACACCTGGTTCTGTCATGGCGAGGCAATCAATTTTTTCACCGGTGACCGAGGGAAGCAAATATTTGTCGCGCTGTTCGCCAACGCAGGCCATGAGGATGTTGGAGGGACGCGACACGCAGTTCCAGTGCAGCGCATAGTTGGCGCGGCCCAGTTCCCTTTCAAAGAGCACCCAGGTCAGCGTGTCGAGACCGGCACCGCCTGCTTCGGCTGGCATGTTGGCGGCATAGAGGCCTGCCTTGATAGCCTTGGCCTTTATCTCCTCGCGAAGTTCCGGGCGCAGCACACCAGTCTGCTCAACCTCTGCCTCGTGCGGATAAAGCTCATTGACGACGAAATCGCGCGTCGTCTTGATGATCATGTCCTGTTCTTCGGAAAGTTTGAAATCCATGTGGGTTTACCTGATGTGGAAAGTTTCGGTGTTGCCATCGACGGCAATCGCTTGGCCGGTGACCATTTTTGCGGCTGGTGAAGCGAGGAACAGGCACATGTCGGCGATCTCTTCCGGCTCGACGAAGCGCGAAATGGAATGGGACAGGTTCCATTCATTGGCCACTACATCGAAGGGCACGCCGCGTAGTTCCGCCTCGCCGTGGATCACGCGGTTCATCCTCTCGCCCGACACCGAGCCTGGGCAGATGGCATTGCAGCGCACATTGTGGGGGCCGAGTTCGATGGCGAGAGACTTCGTCAAGCCGATCACCGCCCATTTGGCCGCCGCATAGGGTGTGCGGTTGCCGA
>VFJY01000052.1 GCA_009885825.1 Rhodobiaceae bacterium
CGATATGCTGAAGGGCAAGCAGGGCCGCTTCCGTCAGAACCTCTTGGGCAAGCGCGTCGACTTCTCGGGTCGCTCAGTGATCGTGACCGGCCCGGAACTGAAGCTGCACCAGTGCGGGTTGCCGAAGAAGATGGCGCTGGAGCTGTTCAAGCCGTTCATCTATTCGCGGCTGGAAGCCAAGGGCCTCAGCAGCACCGTCAAGCAGGCCAAGAAGCTGGTGGAAAAGGAACGTCCCGAGGTTTGGGATATTCTGGATGAAGTGATCCGCGAGCATCCGGTTCTTCTGAACCGCGCGCCGACGCTGCACCGTCTGGGCATCCAGGCGTTTGAGCCGGTGTTGATCGAAGGCAAAGCGATTCAACTGCACCCGTTGGTGTGCTCGGCGTTCAACGCCGACTTCGACGGCGACCAGATGGCGGTTCACGTGCCGCTGTCGCTGGAAGCGCAGCTCGAAGCCCGTGTGCTGATGATGTCCACCAACAATGTGCTGCATCCGGCCAACGGCCAGCCGATCATCGTGCCATCGCAGGATATCGTGCTGGGACTCTACTATCTATCGATTATGAAGAATGGCGAAGCTGGCGAAGGCAAGGCCTTCGGCAACACCGCAGAAATTGACCATGCTCTGGCCGCGGGCGTTATCACGCTTCACACCAAGATCAAGGGCCGCATCAAGGAGGTTGGCCCCGAGGGTAGGGTTATCAATCGCACCATCGAGACCACGCCTGGCCGCATGAAGATCGGCGAGTTGCTGCCGCTGTCCACGAACATTTCTTATGACCTCTGCAACAAGCTGATGACCAAGCGCGAAATTTCCAAGATGATCGACGCCGTGTATCGTCATTGTGGCCAGAAAGAGTCGGTTGTGTTCTGCGACCGCATCATGTCGCTGGGATTCTACAACGCCTACAAGGCGGGTATTTCCTTCGGCAAGGACGACATGGTTATTCCGAAAGCCAAGGAAAAGCTGGTTTCCCAGACGCGCGAGCTCGCCAAGGAATATGAGCAGCAGTACATTGACGGTCTCATCACCCAGGGTGAAAAATACAACAAGGTGGTTGATGCCTGGGCCAAGTGCACGGACCGGGTTGCCGAAGAAATGATGGCCGGCATCCAGGCTGTCCAGATCGACGAGAAGACTGGCCGTGAAAAACCAATCAACTCGGTTTACATGATGAGCCATTCGGGCGCGCGCGGTTCGCCGGCGCAGATGAAACAGCTTGCCGGCATGCGCGGCCTCATGGCCAAGCCATCGGGCGAGATCATTGAAACGCCGATTATTTCGAACTTCAAGGAAGGCCTCTCGGTTCTTGAATACTTCAATTCCACCCACGGCGCCCGCAAGGGTCTGGCTGATACGGCGTTGAAGACCGCGAACTCGGGCTATCTGACGCGCCGCCTGGTTGACGTGGCGCAGGACGCCATCATCAGCCAGGAGGATTGCGGCACGAAGAACTCGATCACCACGCGGCCGATTATCGACGCTGGTGAAGTGATCGTCTCACTTGGTGTCCGCGTTCTTGGGCGCACTGCGGCGACCGATGTTGTCAATCCGGTAACCAATGAGCTGATCGTTCATGCTGGCGAGGAAATGCTTGAGTCGCACGTCGAGAAGATCGAGAAGGCGGGTGTGACCGAAATCCGCATCCGCTCGGTGCTCACCTGCGAAACCAAGTTCGGTGTTTGCTCGAAATGCTATGGACGCGATCTGGCGCGCGGAACGCCCGTCAACATGGGCGAGGCCGTCGGCGTTATCGCGGCCCAATCCATCGGCGAGCCTGGCACCCAGCTGACCATGCGCACCTTCCACATCGGCGGCACGGCGCAGGTTCTGGACCAATCATTCGTTGAATCAAACCACGAAGGCAAAATCACGCTCCGCAACAAGAATGTGATGAAAGATTCCCAAGGCCGCCTCATGGTCATGGGGCGCAACCTCGCGATTGTGGTGGAAGATGCCAAGGGCAACGAGCGCGCCGTTCACAAGGTGGTTTACGGCACGCGCCTCTTTGTTGACGACGGCGACGTGGTCAAGCGCGGCACGCGTCTGGCCGAATGGGATCCCTACACGCGGCCCATGCTGTCGGAAGTTGATGGCGTTGTGGAGTTCGAGGATGTTGTTGACGGTGTTTCCCTCAATGAAATCGCGGACGAAGCAACCGGCATCACTAACCGTGTGATCATCGACTGGCGTTCCAACCAGCGTGGCACATCGCTCAAGCCTGCCATGGTGGTCAAGGACAAGGATGGCGTGGTTCACAAGCTGGTGCGGGGCGGTGAAGCCCGCTACCTGCTGTCAGTGGATTCCATTCTGTCCGTTGATCCTGGCACCCATGTGAAAGCTGGCGACGTTATGGCCCGTAATCCGCTGGAAGGCGCAAAAACGCGTGACATCACAGGCGGTCTGCCGCGTGTTGCCGAGCTGTTTGAAGCTCGCCGTCCCAAGGATTGCGCCATCATCGCCGAAATCTCCGGCCGTGTTGAGTTTGGCCGGGACTACAAGAACAAGCGCCGCATTCGCATTGTGCCGCAGGATGATACACTGGAAGCAGTGGAATATCTCATCCCCAAGGGCAAGCATTTGCCGGTGCAAGAGGGCGACTTCATCGAGAAGGGCGAATACCTGCTCGATGGCAATCCTGCTCCGCACGACATTCTGGCGATCAAGGGCGTGGAAGAGCTCGCAGCCTTCCTCGTCAATGAAATCCAGGAAGTTTACCGCCTGCAGGGTGTTTCAATCAACGACAAGCATATCGAAGTTATCGTTCGCCAAATGCTGCAGAAAGTTGAAATCACCGACGCTGGTGAATCAACCCTGCTGGTTGGCGAGCAGATTGATCATGTCGAACTTGACACCGAAAACGACAAACTGATTGCCGAGGGCCGCAAGCCCGCGTCAGGCACGCCAGTTCTGCTCGGTATCACCAAGGCCAGCTTGCAGACTCGTTCGTTTATCTCGGCTGCATCTTTCCAAGAAACCACACGGGTTCTCACGGAAGCGGCAGTTCAAGGCAAGATCGACACGCTCGAAGGCCTCAAGGAAAACGTCATCGTTGGAAGGCTCATTCCTGCCGGCACCGGCGGCATGCTGGCCCGCTTGCGTCAGGTCGCCGATAAGCGCGATGGCATGATTTTGGAGGAGCAAGCCAAGGCCGAAATACTGCCAGCGGCGGAGTAAGCGAGCCGCGTCATTCCGGCGAAAGCCGGAATCTGGCAGCGACTAAGCGTTTGAAGGACTCCGGCTTTCGCCGGAGTGACGGGAATTTGGTTTGGCCCGGTTGAAAGACCGGGCCTTTTCCTATCTACAGCGACGTCGATAGTCCACCATCAACCGCCAGCACGTGGCCATTCACATAAGATGCGGCGTTCGACGCGAGGAATACGGCGGCGCCGCCGAGTTCCTCGGGCTTGGCCCAGCGGCCTGCGGGCGTGCGGGATTCCACCCAGGCGGTGAAGGCTTTGTCCTCCAACAAAGTGGTGTTGAGTTCGGTGGCGAAATAGCCGGGGGCAAGGGTGTTCACCGTTATGCCGTGGCGGCCAAGTTCGGCTGCCATGGAGCGCGTGAGACCATGCAGGCCAGCTTTGGCCGCCACATAGGCATGGATTGTGGGCCTCCCCAAAATGGCCGCAACGGAACCTGTGTTGATGATGCGGCCAAATTGGCGTGGCAGCATCAGGCGAGCAGCATCGCGGGAGAGACGGAAGCAGGATGCGAGGTTGATGCTGATGACGCGGTCAAAATCATCATCTTCCCATTCGATCAGGGGCCGGCGATGTTGAATGCCCGCATTGTTGACCAATATATCCAGGTGGCCATGACGCCTTGCGATGTCTTCAAGGGCCGCGCGCGCAACTGCGCTGTTTGTCACATCGAAGGCCATCGCCTCGGCGCCAATTTTTGCAGCGGCTTCTGCGACAGCTGCCTGATCGCGAGCGTTAACGATGACATGTGCGCCATTTTCCTTCAGCGCCTTGGCGATGGCGTAACCCAGTCCACGCGATGACCCGGTGACCAGCGCCACGCGGCCTTCCAATGAAAACATGTGAGCCAAATTATCCTCCGCAAAAGGAAAGGCGGGAGGAGTGTTCTCCCGCCCTCATGCATTTGGTGTCAGTTCCTACTTGGCGATGCACGTGTCCGCTGTTTCTGGCGTGCAAACATCGAGGCCCGTATAGGTTGGATCGGCCGGGGCAGGTTTGCCTGCCTTCATGTCGGCAAACGCCCTCATGGTCATGTAACCCATTTCAAATGGGCGCTGGCCCACCTGGCCGAGCGACAGGCCTTCCTTCATTTGGTCGATCTGAACCGGCAACGTATCAGCCACTACGAGGGCCAACGCCCCGCTGGCGATCCTGTCCTTATACTTCTCAACGGCGGCGCGGTTGGCGTCGGGAACGAATTGCGGGAAACCGCCTGTTGGGATAAAGGCATCAAGCTCTGGCGTCTTGGCCATGATGTCTTCAAACTGCTGCACCGAGCGTGGGAAATCATCGTCGGTGTAGAGAGGGCATCCGGCAAGTTCGGTCCAGCCATTCTGTCCAGCCAGCGCATCGCCGGGGGACGCCGCTGATTTCACGCCCGAAAGCGTGTCACGAATGCCCTGCATGCGTTCATTGTGGTTGGCAGCGGCAGCGCCACCGGACTGAATGCAAACAACACCGCCCTTCGGCTTGATCTTCATGGCGAGACTGGCGAGATTCACGCCGATCTCGTAGTTATGCGTGCCAATGTAAGCCACGCGCAGATCCTTGTTCTCGGGCAAAACGTCTGAATCCCAGGTCAAGACCGGAATGCCTGCGTCTTTCGCCGCTTGCAGAGCCACAGCCATGGCGGCTGCGTTTGACGGCGCCACGGCGATGCCATCCACTTTCTTGGCAACAAGATCCTGCACGATTTGCACTTGCTCTTCGCCGCCGCCATGTTCGCCCGGCCCGATGTACATGCATTCAAATTCGCCATTGGATTCGGCTTCAGCTTTTTTGCAGCCGTCACGGGCCTGATCGAAGAACGGATTGTTCATGTTTTTTGGCACCAGCGCGAAAGTGAATTTCGCCTGGGCTCCGCTCGCGGCCACCATCAAGGCTCCGAAAGCCACTGCAGCGGTCAACAGATATTTTTTCATCTTGGATCCTCCACTTTGTTAACAGACGAGCCGCCGGAATGAGCTCCAGTCGGCATTTTTCTAGCGGCGTCGCTTGGGCATGATCCTGTCAAACGCTGCGGCAACCAGAGATTTGCCACCCGTTTGCATGCCAAGCAGAACCGCGAGAATGATGAAGGCGCCCACGAAAGCGCCTTGCCAATTTGAATCGATGCCCGCCATCAGGAGGGCATTGCGAATGACTTCGAGAAGGGCTGAGCCGATGACCGCTCCAAAGGCCGTTCCAGCGCCTCCCATGAGATTTGCACCGCCAATAACCGTTGCCGCGATGACACGCAATTCATAGGACTGACCCATGGCGTTGATGGCTGAGCCGGAATAGCCGAGGATCAGCAGTGAGGCGATGGAGGCCGTGAAGGCCGAAAATACATAGGCCCGGAACTTGATGCCGTCGACTGGAACACCAGTCAGGCGTGCCGCCTGTTCATTGCCGCCAATCGAAAACAGATGACGACCCCAGGCTTTGAAATTGAACGCGTAGCCCAGAACAAGGGCCAGCAAGATCATGGTCCAGAAGTGTGATGACAATTGCGGTATCCAGTCCGGGATTGAATCGCCCGGTGTCTGGCGCGGAAATTTCGCCTGGCCGATGGCCTTGACGATGGGCGCGTCGGGACCGAATTGATAAAGCATCTGGTTGCCGGAAAATACCACGGCCAACGAACGAGCAATCGACATCATGCCAAGGGTCACGACAAATGACGAGAGACCCACATAGGCAACGAAAAAGCCGTTGACCGCGCCGCAGATCAAACCTGCGCCCAGGCCTGCGGCAAAGGCCACATACCAAGGATAGTGCCAGGTGAGGAGTAGCCCGGCTACGATCGCCACAAGACCCATGATTGAGCCAACCGAAAGATCAATGCCGCCGGTGATGATAACGACCGTCATGCCGAGCGCCATGATGCCGATGGGCGCAAAGTTGCGGGTCATGTTGGTGAAGTTATCGACAGTGCCGAAGCTCGGCTCGGACATCGCCATTCCGATGTAGAGAACAATTAGCGCGATTGCTACCCAGAACGCCTGGCTTGAAAAAATGCGTTGCAGTATCGTCTGTTCTTTAAAGTGAACGACTTCGGAAATGGCCGCGTGGTCCTGCTGGGGGATTGTGTCACTGGCGCTATGCGGCACGGATCGCTCCTGTCAGCAGCCCGGTGATTTCCTCGGGGTTTGTATCCACTGTATTCTTGCTGGCAACTTTCACGCCGCGCCTCAGCACCATGATCCGGTCGCATACGGCAAACACGTCCGGCATGCGATGGCTGATGAGCATTACGGCCACTTTTTGGGCTTTCAGTCGGCGAATGAGATCAAGCACTTCTGCGACCTGGCGCACGGATATTGCAGCCGTTGGTTCGTCCATCAATACAAGCTTGGCGTTTGAGAGGCGCGTGCGCGCAATGGCAACGGCCTGGCGCTGGCCACCGGACATTTTTTTCACGAGGTCGCGCGGGCGGGTTTCGGATTTCAATTCGCCAAACAGTGCGGCGGAGCGCTCGATCATCGCTTCCTTATCAAGCACATTGAACGGCCAGACGCCTTTGGTGATTTCGCGGCCGAGAAAGACATTCTGGGCGGCGGTCAGATTATCCGCGAGGGCCAAATCCTGGTAAACAACCTCAATGCCCTTGGCGCGCGCCTCCACCGGCTTGTGGAAATGGCATACCTGGCCTTCGACGAGAACCTCGCCTTCGTTGGGCGGGAAATTCCCGGCGATGAGTTTGACCATGGTGGATTTGCCAGCGCCATTGTCGCCCATGAGGCCAACAACCTCGCCTGGTTCGACCGAAAAACTGACATCGTTCAAGGCGTGAATTGCACCAAAGCTTTTCGACACGCCTCGGACCTCAAGTAGAGTCATGAAACCACCTCCCGAAATTCTTCATCGTGGTTTTTTTCTTAGAGTAGTCTGTTCAAGATAAATTGCAAGATGCTGTCCAGAGTGAGCCGCCGATCATGTATTCATAGCCCCCTGGATGGTGCTCACTATCGCCAGTGCGGTCAATATCAGCAGGACAATTTTGCGGAACGCTTGGGGGTCGGCGGTTTTGAAGCTGCGGGAGCCCAGCCATATGCCGATGATGAGAGGCGGCAGGAACAGCAGCGCCCGCAAGGCTGAATCATAAGTGAGCAGGCCTTCGCGCCCGAGGAGCGGAAGAGCAATCATGTCGGTTCCCAGAAAATAGGCGATGAGTGAGGCGCGTCCAGCGATGTTTCCAGCGGGTGAGGCAAAATAGAACAGGATCACCGGCGGTCCGCCGGTGCTGAAGGCACCGTTGAACAACCCCGACACCGAACCGGTCACAACCGAAGCGCCAAGCCCTGGCATGGTTTTCAGGGCATAGCCCCGCCATAGCAAGATAGTGAAGATCAAGACAAAAAAGCCGAGCGCCACTTGCATGGGTGCTGCAGGGACATTGGCCAGGAACCAAACTCCAAAGGGCGTGCCTAAAAGGCAGCCGACGAGCAAAGGCCCGATTGAACGCCAGTGAATATCTTTCCAGATGCCGGGGAGGAGATGGATGCTCGCCGCCACTTCCAGCATGAAAATTGAAGGTACAATTTCGGCTGTTGGCAGGACGAGGGAGAGAGCCGTTACCGTCAGAAGCGAGAAACCGAAGCCCGAATAGCCGCGCACGATCGCTGCCAGGAATACGCAGGTGATGGCGAAGGCGAGAACGGGGAGCGACATGGGCGCAGTATGGCGCGAATGGATATATGAGGGAAAGAGCCATCCTCTTCTAAATTGTCATCCCGGCGAAAGCCGGGATGACAGAACTTGCTGCATTTAGCTAATGCGTAACCGCTGCCAAGGCGTGATTTTGGTCGGGCTCGATCAACCCAATCAGGGCGCCGGTTGAATCGGTAACAACGGCCAGCTTGCCGACGCCGGGCACCCGTGTGGCGGGCCGCATGACTTCGCCGCCAGCACTTGCCGTATCGGTTTCGGCCTGGTCAATGTCGCCCACGGACATGTAGGTCATCCAGTGGGACGGAACGCCAGCGTAATCTGGGGCAGTGAGCTCGAAAATGCCACCAACTGGCCTGCCATCCTTGCGGGCAATCCAGTAGGCTGCGCCGTCGGGCAGGGGGGTCGGCTCAAACTGCCAGCCCAAAGTGCGTCCATAGAACGCCAAGGCAATTTCCGGCTCCCAGGTGTTGAGTTCGTGCCACCAGTTTCGTTGCGGCATGGTCATTTTTGGATTACTCCCCTATCGAGTTAATGATCTTGTCGCCGTGGAAGGAATCTGTACGTGGTGATTGTCGAGGATATGGCCCAATTGGGGCAGATTGCGGCTTTAAGCCTTCAACTTGCTGACAGAGGTCAAAAATATACCCGAAATTGGGGTTGACGGCGGTCGACTCGCCAAGTAGAAACCGCTCGTTCTCAAGCGACAGGCAGTCTTGGTTTCGCACCTTGAAACGCTGGCGAGTGAACAACAAACGACATTCGAGGTCACGCCGTTAAGGATATGTCCTTAAAGGCCTCTGGTTTTGAGCACTGCGGGGTCCCGAACTGGACCGCGTCAGTGTTTTCTGTCATGTGCAATCCGGTTCAACAAATTATACGAAGGTAGATCAGGCCCGATGCCGACAATCAACCAGCTCATTCGTAAGCCACGCAGTGTTCCGAGCTATCGTAACAAGGTTCCTGCGATGCAGTCTTGCCCCCAGAAGCGCGGCGTTTGCACGCGCGTTTATACCACAACACCGAAGAAGCCGAACTCGGCTCTCCGCAAGGTTGCGAAGGTCCGCCTGACCAATGGCTTCGAAGTTGTGAGCTATATTCCGGGCGAGGGTCACAATCTTCAGGAACACTCTGTCGTCATGATCCGTGGCGGCCGCGTCAAGGATTTGCCAGGCGTTCGTTATCACATCATTCGCGGTATTCTCGATACGCAAGGCGTCGTCAAGCGCCGCCAGCGCCGTTCGAAATATGGCGCGAAGCGTCCAAAGTAAGGCGAGGGAGAGGTCATGTCACGTCGCCATAAAGCAGATAAGCGCGTCATCAATCCGGATCCGAAATTCGGCGATCTCGTTCTTTCCAAGTTCATGAACAACCTCATGTATGAGGGCAAGAAATCGGTCGCCGAGGGCATCGTTTACGGCGCCTTGGAAAAGGTGGTGGCCAAGGCCAAAGCCGATCCAATCCAGCTTTTCCACACGGCGCTGGAAAACGTGGCTCCGGCCATTGAAGTCCGGTCACGCCGCGTTGGTGGCGCCACCTACCAGGTGCCTGTGGAAGTGCGCACCGAGCGCCGCCAGGCTTTGGCGATCCGCTGGATCATCAATGCCGCGCGGGCGCGCAATGAAAACACCATGGTTGACCGCCTTTCCGGCGAACTCATGGATGCTGCGAATAATCGCGGATCAGCCGTGAAGAAGCGGGAAGACACCCACAAGATGGCAGAAGCAAACCGCGCATTCAGCCACTACCGCTGGTAAGAGATTTAGGACACGACGATTATGGCCCGCACCCACGAACTTCCCGACTACCGAAACTTCGGCATCATGGCCCACATTGATGCGGGCAAGACGACGGTGACCGAGCGCATTCTCTATTATTCCGGCAAGAGCCACAAGATCGGCGAAGTTCACGACGGCGCTGCCACCATGGATTTCATGGAGCAAGAGCAGGAGCGCGGCATTACAATCACTTCAGCAGCCACGACCACAGTTTGGAATGGCAAGCGCCTCAATATCATCGACACACCTGGCCACGTTGACTTCACCATTGAAGTTGAGCGTTCGCTTCGTGTTTTGGATGGCGCAGTTTGCGTGCTTGATTCAAACCAAGGCGTTGAGCCGCAGACTGAAACGGTTTGGCGCCAGGGCGACAAGTATAATGTTCCGCGCATCGTATTCTGCAACAAGATGGACAAGACAGGCGCTTCTTTCCAGCAATGCATTGACGACATCAAGGAGCGCCTTGGTGCGCGTCCGGTTCCAATCCAGCTGCCGATTGGCGCTGAGGCGGAATTCAAGGGCATTGTTGATCTTGTGCGCATGAAGGCTGTTATCTGGGAGAATGAGGCCCTCGGCGCCAACTATCATGACGAAGAAATTCCAGCTGACATGTTGGCCGCCTGTGTTCAGGCGCGCGCTGACATGGTCGAGGCCTGTGCCGAGCTTGATGAGCAGGCGACAGAAGACTTCCTGAATGGAAAAGAAATTTCAATTGAAACCATCAAGCGCTTGCTTCGCAAGGCGGTTTTGACGGCAGCTTTCTTCCCGGTGCTTTGCGGTTCGGCCTTCAAGAACAAGGGCGTTCAGCCCTTGCTTGACGCGGTTGTGGATTATCTTCCTTCGCCATTGGATCGCCCGGCGATCAAGGGCATTGATGTCAAGACTGGTGAAGAGACAACACGGCCATCATCGGATACAGAGCCTTTGGCTCTGCTGGCGTTCAAGTTGATGGATGACCAGTATGGCATTCTCACATTCTGCCGCATCTATTCCGGCAAACTTTCCAAGGGCACGTCTCTGCTCAATTCAACCCGTGACAAGACTGAGCGCGTAGGCCGCATGGTTCTCATGCATGCCAACAACCGCGAAGAAATCGCTGAAGCCCATGCGGGTGACATCGTGGCCCTCGTTGGTTTGAAAGATACGCGCACTGGAGATACGCTTTGCGATGCTTCCAAGGCCGTGATCCTTGAAAAAATGGAATTCCCTGAGCCAGTTATCGAAATGAAGGTTGAGCCTAAGACCAAGGTTGACCAGGAAAAGATGGCGATTGCGCTTTACAAGCTTGCAGCTGAAGATCCTTCGTTCCGCGTCTCAACCGACTCTGAGTCGGGCGAAACGATCATCAAGGGCATGGGCGAACTTCACCTGGATATCAAGGTTGATATCCTGAAGCGCACCCACAAGGTTGAAGTGTCCGTTGGCGCGCCACAGGTTGCATACCGCGAAACCATTACGCGCGCGACCGAAGTTGACTATACTCACAAGAAGCAGACTGGCGGCACGGGCCAATATGCCCGTGTCATTCTCGAAATTTCACCTAATGAAAAGGGTGCGGGTTACGAGTTTGAGAGCAAGGTTGTTGGTGGCACGGTTCCCAAGGAATTTATCCCCGGCGTTGAAAAGGGTCTTAACTCAGTGATGGGTGCCGGCATTCTTGCAGGCTTCCCGATTGTTGACATCAAGATCGCGCTGACCGATGGCGCCTATCATGACGTCGACTCGTCGGCGATTGCCTTCGAAATCGCGTCGCGCTCAGCTTTGCGTGAAGGCCTGCAGAAGGCAGGAGCCATTCTGCTCGAACCTATCATGAAAGTTGAAGTGACTTCGCCTGAAGACTACCTCGGTGGTGTGATTGGCGATCTAAACTCACGCCGTGGCCAGATCATGGGCACTTCGGCGCGCGGCAACGCGCAAATTGTCAATGCCATGGTGCCGCTGGCCAACATGTTTGGTTACATCAACAACCTGCGCTCGATGAGCCAGGGGCGTGCCAGTTACACCATGCAGTTCGATCACTATGAACAAGTCCCGGGCGCTGTTGCTTTGGAAGTTCAGAAAAAATACGCTTAATTCCATTTTGTTTAACGGAGCACTCCGATGGCCAAAGAGAAATTCAACCGCGACAAGCCGCATTGCAACATTGGCACGATTGGCCATGTTGACCATGGCAAGACGTCGCTGACGGCGGCGATTACGAAGATTTTGGCGGAGAGCGGCGGGGCGACCTACACGGCCTATGACCAGATTGACAAGGCGCCAGAGGAGCGGGCGCGCGGCATCACGATTTCCACGGCCCATGTGGAGTATCAGACCAAGAACCGGCACTATGCCCATGTGGATTGCCCGGGCCATGCGGACTATGTGAAGAACATGATCACCGGTGCGGCACAGATGGATGGCGGCATTCTGGTGGTGTCGGCGGCCGATGGCCCGATGCCGCAGACGCGCGAGCATATCCTGCTGGCCAGGCAGGTCGGTGTTCCGGCCCTGGTGGTCTACATGAACAAGGTGGACATGGTGGATGATCCGGAACTGCTGGATCTGGTTGAGATGGAAGTGCGCGAGCTTCTGTCGAGCTACCAGTTCCCCGGCGATGACATTCCGATCATCCGGGGTTCTGCCTTGGCAGCCCTTGAAGGCAAGACACCGGAGATTGGCCGGGAGTCGATTCTCAAGCTGATGGAAGCGGTTGACAGCTATATTCCGCAGCCCGAGCGGGCCAAGGACCAGCCGTTCCTGATGCCGATTGAAGATGTGTTCTCGATTTCTGGGCGTGGCACGGTGGTGACGGGGCGCATTGAGCGGGGCATCATCAAGGTTGGCGAGGAAGTCGAGATTGTCGGCATCCGCGACACGGTGAAGTCGACGGTGACGGGCGTTGAGATGTTCAGGAAGCTCCTGGATTCAGGCGAGGCTGGCGACAATGTGGGAGCTCTCTTGCGCGGTATTGACCGCGAGGGGGTCGAGCGCGGGCAGATTCTCTGCAAGCCGGGTTCTGTGAAGCCCCACAAGAAGTTCAAGGCTGAGGCCTATATCCTCACCAAGGAGGAGGGGGGCCGTCACACGCCATTCTTCGCCAACTACCGCCCGCAATTCTACTTCCGCACCACGGATGTGACCGGAGTGGTCACGCTGCCCGAGGGCACGGAAATGGTGATGCCGGGCGACAATATCGCCTTTGACGTCGAGCTGATCACGCCCATCGCCATGGAGGAGAAGCTGCGCTTCGCCATCCGTGAAGGCGGACGCACCGTCGGCGCCGGCGTTGTTGCAAAAATCACAGAATAAAGCAGGTCCAAGAGATGCAACGTCAAAACATCCGAATCCGTCTCAAGGCGTATGATCATCGAATTCTCGATACATCGACGCGCGAGATCGTGAACACGGCAAAACGCACGGGCGCGCAAATTCGCGGGCCGGTGCCGCTTCCAACGCGTATCGAGAAGTTCACCGTGAACCGCTCGCCGCACGTTGACAAGAAGAGCCGTGAACAGTTCGAGATGCGGACACACCGTCGTCTTTTGGACATCGTCGATCCAACCCCGCAGACAGTTGATGCTTTGATGAAGCTCGATTTGGCTGCAGGTGTTGATGTGGAAATCAAGCTCTAAGGCGGGCTTACTAGGAGTGAAGCGATGCGTTCTGGTCTCATCGCCGTGAAATTGGGCATGACACGTATCTACACGGAAGAGGGAACTGTTGTTCCGGTCACCGTGTTGAAGGTGGATAATTGTCAGGTTGTCGCGCAGAAAACGAATGAAAAGCACGGCTACACAGCGGTCCAGCTGGGTGTTGGCGTTGCGAAAATCAAGCGCTTGTCGAAAGCCGAGCGTGGCCATTTTGCCGCCGCCAAGGTTGAGCCAAAGCGCAAGCTGCAGGAATTCCGGGTGAGCCCTGACATGACCATGCCGGTAGGTGCTGAAGTGACGGTTGATCATTTTACCGCTGGCCAGTTTGTTGATGTGACCGGCACATCGCAGGGCAAGGGCTTTGCCGGCGGCATGAAGCGCTGGAATTTCAAGGGCCTTCGCGCAACCCACGGCGTTTCCGTGAGCCATCGTTCGATCGGTTCGACTGGTAACCGCCAGGATCCGGGTAAAGTGTTCAAGGGCAAGAAGATGCCTGGCCACCTGGGTGCTGAAACAGTTACAACACAGAATATTGTTGTTGTTCGCACCGACAAGGATCGTGGCCTCATCATGCTGAAGGGTTCAATCCCTGGCAGCAAGGGTGGCTGGGTTTCAGTTCGTGACGCGGTTAAGCGCAAGCTTCCAGACGCAGCTCCCAAGCCCGGCGCCTTTACGGTTCCAGCGGCTGTGGCGGCTGCTCCTGCCGAGCTGGTGAAGGAGTAAGGCGGTCATGAAAGCTGATATTACAAATATTGATGCGGGCAAAGCTGGTTCAATTGAACTTGCGGACCATATTTTTGGTCTTGAGCCCCGCCAGGACATTATTCACCGGGTCATTCAGTGGCAGTTGAATAAGCGTCAGCAGGGCACGCACCAGGCCAAGTCGCGCGGCGAGATCAATCGCACCACGCACAAGCTGGGCAACCAGAAGGGCGGCGGCGGCGCCCGCCACGGTTCGCGCAAAGCTGGTATTTTTGTGGGCGGCGGCAAGGCCTTCGGTCCGCGTTTCCGCAGCCACGAAACGTCCTTGAACAAGAAGGTTCGCGCCCTTGGTCTGCGCCATGCGCTTTCGGCCAAGGTCAAGGCTTCTGAACTCATCATCATCGACAAGGCAGACGTGAAGGAAGCCAAGACGAAGGCGGTTGTTGCGGCATTTGCGAAATTGGGGTGGGTGAACGCGCTGATTATTGATGGCGCCACGGTCAACGAAGGTTTCGCCAACGCGGCCCGCAACATTCCCAACATTGATGTGCTGCCAGTCCAGGGCATCAACGTGTATGACATTTTGCGCCGGAAGATTTTGGTTCTCACCAAAGCGGCCGTCGAAGCCCTGGAGGCGCGGTTCAAATGAGCAAAGAGCATTATTACAACATCATTCGCAGCCCGGCGATCACGGAAAAGGGAACCCTGGTTTCCGAGCACAACCAGATTGTGTTCAACGTGGCGATTGATGCGACCAAGCCGATGATCAAGAAGGCCATCGAAGGTCTTTTTGGCGTGAAAGTCAAAGCAGTCAACACCCTCGTTCGCAAAGGCAAGGAGCGCCGTTTCAAAGGCCAGCTTGCCCGGTTGAGCGACGTCAAGCGCGCCTATGTGACCCTCGAAGAAGGTCAGCGGCTCGATGTGACGACGGGCCTCTGAGTGGTGGGATAGAGAAAAATGGCACTCAAAACATTTAAACCAACCAGCCCAGGCCGCCGCCACCTCATTCAGGTGGATCGCAGCCAACTTTGGAAGGGCGGACCTGTCAAAGCGCTCGTCGAGGGCCAAAATAAAAATGGTGGCCGCTCCAACACGGGCCGCATTACATCGCGCCGCAAGGGTGGTGGACACAAGACAGCCTATCGCCTGGTGGATTTCCGCCGCGTGAAGTTCGACATTGCCGCTGTTGTTGAGCGCATTGAGTATGATCCGAACCGGACTTCGTTCATCGCCCTAATCAAGTATGCCGATGGCGAGTTGTCTTACATTCTGGCGCCACAACGTTTGGCCGTTGGTGACTCGGTTGTTTCTGGCAAGTTGGTTGACGTGAAGCCTGGCAACGCCATGCCGCTTGGAGCCATGCCGGTTGGCACCATTGTTCATAATGTTGAAACCAAGCCTGGCAAGGGTGGTTCGCTGGCGCGTTCTGCCGGCACCTATGCCATGGTTGCTGGCCGTGATCAGGGCTTCGCGCTTTTGAAGCTCAAGTCCGGTGAAACCCGCATGGTTGACTCAGCTTGCATGGCAACGGTTGGCGCTGTTTCCAATCCTGACCATATTAACGAAGTTGTCGGCAAGGCCGGTCGCGCCCGCTGGAAGGGCGCCCGCTCCGTATCGCGCGGTATTGCCCGCAACCCGGTTGACCATCCAAACGGTGGCCGTACCAACGGTGGCAAGCACTGGGCAACGCCCTGGGGCAAGCCAACAAAGGGCAAAAAGACCCGTTCCAACAAGTCAACCAACAAGTTCATCGTGCGCAGCCGCCACGATCGCAAGAAGTCGCAGTAAGAGGTAGCACGTGGCACGTTCGCTCTGGAAAGGCCCGTTTGTAGACGGATACATACTGAAGAAGGCCGAGGTTGCGCGCGCAGCCGGCCGTCATTCAGCCATCAAGACATGGAGCCGCCGTTCAACGGTTCTGCCACAGTTTGTGGGCCTGACGTTTCAGGTTCACAACGGCAACAAGTTCATCCCGGTGACCATTTCGGAGGAAATGGTCGGCCACAAGCTTGGTGAGTTCGCGCCAACGCGGACGTTCCGGGCCCACTCGGCATCGGACAAGAAAGCAACCAAGGCTCCAACACCATGAGCAAGCCAGTCAGAAAACGTTCCCTCGGTGATAATGAGGCAAAGGCCATCACCCGGTCCATCCGCATCAGCCCGCGCAAACTCAATGAACTTGCGACGATCATTCGCGGCATGAAGGCGTCAAAGGCCTTGGCCGAGCTGTCGTTCTCGCGCCGCCGCATTGCCAAGGATGTGAAGAAGACACTCGAGTCAGCAATTGCAAACGCCGAAAACAACCATGACCTGGACATCAACAACCTGGTTGTTGCCGAGGCCTGGGTTGGCAAGAATTTGGTGATGAAGCGCTTTATGCCAGGGGCCCGCGGCCGTGTGGGCAAGATCGAGAAATTCTTCAGCGAACTTACAATTGTGGTTCGCGAAGTGAAGGAGGCCGCTTAATGGGTCAGAAAGTCAATCCGATTGGTCTGCGTCTTGGTATTAACCGGACATGGGACTCGCGTTGGTATGCTAACAGTCGCGAATATGGAAAGCTGCTGCACGAGGATATGGCGATCCGCGAATACCTCAAAACCGAGCTGAAGCAGGCTGGTGTTGCCAAGGTTCTGATTGAGCGTCCGCACAAGAAGTGCCGCGTGACCATCTATTCTGCCAGGCCCGGTGTGGTGATCGGCAAAAAAGGCGCCGACATTGAAAAGCTTCGCAAGAAGGTGGCGGATATGACGGGTTCAGAAGTTCATCTGAACATTGTTGAAATCCGTAAACCCGAAACCGATGCAACTCTGGTTGCCGAGGGCATTGCGCAACAGCTCGAACGCCGCGTTGCATTCCGGCGTGCAATGAAGCGTTCGGTTCAGTCTGCCCAGCGCATGGGCGCATTGGGCATCAAGATCACGTGCTCGGGCCGCTTGGGTGGCGCGGAAATCGCGCGTGTTGAATGGTATCGCGAAGGCCGTGTGCCGTTGCATACGCTGCGCGCCGATATCGATTACGGTATCGCCACGGCCCACACGGCTTATGGCACCAACGGCGTCAAGGTTTGGATCTTCAAGGGCGAAATCCTTGAGCATGATCCAATGGCGCAAGACAAGCGCATGGCTGAATCGCCTGACAGTGGACAACGTCCTCGCCGCGACCGTGATGGCGCGAACTGAGGTTTGAGGTAAACGACTATGTTGCAACCAAAGAAAACAAAGTTCAGGAAAGCCCACAAGGGCCGCATCCATGGCAAGTCGACAAGCTGCAACACGCTTGATTTCGGCGCCTTTGGACTGAAGGCAACGGAGCCTGACCGCTTGACAGCCCGCCAGATTGAAGCTGCACGCCGTGCGCTGGCGCGTGGCATGAAGCGCGCTGGCCGCGTGTGGATCCGGGTGTTTCCTGACGTTCCAGTTTCGAAGAAGCCAGCTGAAGTTCGCATGGGTTCCGGCAAGGGGTCGACCGAGTATTGGGCAGCCCGGGTTAAGCCAGGCCGCGTGATATTCGAGGTGGACGGCGTTTCAAAGGCAATCGCTGAGCATGCCTTGCTATTGGCTGCAGCAAAACTTCCAATCAAGACGCGCTTTGTGGCGCGGCTTGGCGAATAAGGGGAGCGTGACCGATGAAATTCACTGATGTCAAAGTCATGACCCCGGATCAACTCAAGGACGAAGTCCTGAAGTTGCGCAAGGAGCAGTTCAACCTGCGTTTCCAGCGCGCTTCCGGCCAAGTCGAAAACACATCGCGTATCAGGCAGATTCGCCGTGACATCGCCCGTCTCAAGACGGCGCAGTCACTGGCTTCTGCTTCGAAGTAGGAGAATAGAAGATGCCGAAACGCGTTCTCGAAGGCGTGGTAGTCAGCGACAAGAACGACAAGACCATCGTGGTCAAGGTCGAACGCCGCCTGCGCCATCCG
>VFJY01000026.1 GCA_009885825.1 Rhodobiaceae bacterium
ATGCGGCACGACGTGATACCTACGTAATATCTTGTAATAATTGAAAAATATGGCGCACCCGACAGGATTCGAACCTGTGACCTCTGCCTTCGGAGGGCAGCGCTCTATCCAGCTGAGCTACGGGTGCTTCGGGGGCCATGTATAGGCAAGGAGGCTGCTTTTCGCAATGGCTGGAAACCGGGTCCGGGGGGTGGCATAGTGGGTTCCATGCCCCAATCACACAGCTTAAAGCCCGGCGATCATCTCTATCTCATTGATGGTTCCGGCTATATTTTCAGGGCCTATCATGCCCTGCCACCGCTGACGCGCAAGAGCGACGGGCTCCCCGTTGGGGCGGTGCAGGGTTTTTGCAACATGCTGTGGAAGCTTTTGTGCGAAACGCGGGCCAATGAGAAGCCCACCCATCTGGCGGTTATTTTTGATCATTCCTCCAAGACTTTCCGCAATGATATTTACCCCGCTTACAAGGCCCACAGGCCGGAGCCGCCGGCTGATCTCCGCCCGCAATTTGGCCTGATCCGGCAGGCGACGCGGGCCTTCAATGTGGCGAGTGTTGAGCAGGCCAATTACGAGGCGGACGACCTGATCGCCACCTATGCACGCCAGGCGGTTGCGGCGGGGGCCACGTGCCGCATTGTCTCTTCCGACAAGGACCTGATGCAGCTGGTGCGGCCCGGGGTGACGCTTCTCGACACCATGAAGGACCGGGAGCTTGGCGAGCCGGAAGTTTTTGAAAAATTCGGGGTGAAGCCAAATCGCGTGGTCGATGTGCAGGCGCTGGCTGGCGACAGCGTTGACAATGTTCCTGGCGTTCCGGGCATTGGCGTCAAGACCGGCGCGCAGCTCATCACCGAATATGGCGATCTGGAAACGCTGCTGGCGCGGGCCTCTGAAATCAAGCAGCAGAAACGGCGCGAGAACCTCATCGAATTTGCCGAGCAGGCGCGGATTTCCAAGCGGCTGGTGATATTGGATGACCAGGTGCCAGTCAATCATGACGTAGGCTCCTTCGCGGTTGACACACCTCGCGCTTCCGATCTTATCGGGTTTCTCAAGGCGCTGGAGTTTGTAAGCTTCACCAAGAAGATCGCAGGTGAACTGGAGGCTGACCAAGCCGCCATTGAGCCTGCCGCGATTGAAATCAAATACTGGCCGCCGGAAGGCGAGACTGTTGAGAAACCGTCATCCCGGCGCAAGCCGGAATCTCAGGAAAACGGGGCTTTTCCTGAACCAGATCCCGGCTTGCGCCGGGATGACGGGCCAAAGGACGGGGAAGATTTGGAGACAGATCTCAAAGCCATTCCATTTATCCATGCCAATTATGAAACTGTCCGCACACTGAGTGATCTGGACCGCTGGATCGCCGAGGCGATTGAGCTTGGTGTTGTGGCGGTTGACACGGAGACCGACGCGCTGGATTCGATGCAGGCGGGGCTGGTTGGCGTTTCCATGTCCACTCAGCCTGGCAAGGCCTGCTACATTCCGCTGGCCCATATCGGCGAAGGCGGCGATTTGTTTGGCGGCGAAAAGATCGCCGGGCAAATTGATTTGAAAGACGCAATCGCGCGGTTGAAGCCCCTGCTGGAAAATCCCGGTGTGTTGAAGATCGGCCAGAACCTGAAATATGATTTGCAGGTTTTGCGGCGCTACGGCACGGACATCCGCCCCATCGACGACACCATGTTGCTGTCCTACGCCATGGAGTCCGGCGAGAACGGCCATGGCATGGATGAAATGAGCGAGAAGCATCTGGGCCACAAGCCGATCAGCTTCAAGGAGGTGGCGGGCTCCGGCAAATCGGCGATTACTTTCGCGCAGGTGCCATTGGACCGCGCCACGGCCTATGCGGCGGAAGACGCGGATGTGACATTGCGGTTATGGAAACTGCTGAAGTCCCGATTGGTGAAAAAGCGCAAAGTCACGGTTTATGAAACGCTGGAGCGTCCGCTCATTCCGGTGCTGGAGGCCATGGAGCATGAGGGCATTCTGGTGGACCGCGCGGTGCTGGCCAAGCTTTCCAATGAATTCGCGACAGCGCAGGGCAAGGTCGAAGTTCAAATTCATGAGCTTTCTGGCGAGCGTTTCAATATCGGCTCGCCCAAGCAGCTCGGCGATATCCTGTTTGGCAAGATGGGGCTGGCGGGGGGCCGCAAGACGCCCACGGGGGCCTGGAGCACGGATGCGGATACGCTGGAAGACTTGGCGGCGCAGGGCATAGAGCTGGCGCGCCGCGTGGTGGATTGGCGGCAATTGTCGAAGCTGCGCTCCACCTACACGGATGCGTTGCCGACTTACATAAACCCCAACACGGGCCGGGTTCACACGAGCTATGCGATGGCAGCCACATCAACGGGGCGCCTGTCTTCTTCTGAACCCAATCTGCAGAATATTCCGGTGCGCACGGAAGAAGGCCGCCGCATTCGCACCGCCTTCATCGCGCCGCAGGGTTCCAAGCTGCTGAGCGCCGACTACAGCCAGATCGAGCTTCGCGTGCTGGCTCACGTCGCTGATATTCCGCAGCTCAAAAAGGCTTTTGCCAGCGGGCTTGATATCCACGCGATGACGGCTTCTGAAATGTTCGGCGTGCCGATTGAAGGCATGGACAGCGCGGTGCGCCGCCGCGCCAAGGCGATCAACTTCGGCATCATCTATGGCATTTCGGCTTTTGGGCTGGCCAATCAGCTGTCGATTTCGCGCGAAGAGGCGGGCGATTACATCCGTACCTATTTCAGCCGTTTCCCCGGCATCAAGGATTACATGGAGGAAACGAAAAAAGCCGCACGGGCCAACGGCTATGTGGAAACCATTTTCGGCAGGCGCTGCCATTTTCCGCGCATCACTTCGCCCAACGCCTCGGAACGCGCCTTCATGGAGCGCGCCGCCATCAACGCGCCTATCCAGGGGGCCGCCGCCGACATCATCCGCCGCGCCATGATCCGCATGCAGGCGGCTTTGGACGCAGCGAGGCTTTCAGCCAAGATGCTGCTGCAGGTGCATGACGAGTTGATCTTCGAGGTTGTAGACAGCGAAATTGAGGCCACGACGAAGGTGGTGAAGCATGTGATGGTGCAGGCTCCGGAACCGGCGGTGAAACTCACAGTGCCTCTGCAGGTTGATGCGCGGGCCGCGATGAACTGGGATGAGGCGCATTGAGCAAGGGCGGTGCCGAAAACGCCAACATTCTGTCGGCGCTTGAACGGCTGGCGCGGCTTATGCGGGCGGGCGAGCATGGGGGTGGCTTGAACCCGGCGCAATGGGAGGCGTTGCGCTACCTTTCGCGGGCGAACCGGTTTTCCAACTCGCCCGTTGCGCTTGCGCGGTTTCTGGGTTCCACCAAAGGCACGGTTTCGCAGACCATCAAGGCGTTGCACCGCAAGGGTTATATTTTGAAGGCGGCACGTGAAGGCGAGAAGCGCTCCATCGCGTTGTCGCTCACTGATACGGGCCGCGAAATGCTGGGAATTGATCCGCTTGCGGAGTTTTCCAAATCGATTGATGGGTTGCGGGGAAAAACGGCGCGACGGTTGGACAAAGGCCTGAGTAAATTGCTGGCGGCGGAACTCGCGCGGACAAAGCAGCCAGGTTTTGGCGTTTGTGCGACATGCCGGAATTTTCGTGGGGAGAATGGCAGTTATCACTGCGCGTTTTTTGAGGCCGCGTTGTCGGATGACGATGCGGGAATGATTTGTGTCGAGCACAGCACCTGAATTCTGCCACCCCGGCGAAAGCCGGGATGACAGAATAAAATAGCTACTCCGCCGCCATGGCGTATTGCGGGCTGGCGTTCATGACATCGGCGGCCACGTGATCCTTGAAACGGTCGAAATTTTTGGTGAACATGCTCACGAGTTTTCGGGCTTGCGCGTCATAGGCGGATTTATCTGCCCAGGTTTCGCGCGGGTTCAGAATTTTGGCATCAACGCCCGCAACAGTCACCGGCACGACAAAACCGAAATGAGGGTCGGTGCGGCATTCAGCCGTGTCGAGCTCGCCGGACATGGCGGCGGCAAGCAGCGCGCGGGTTATCTTGATCGGCATGCGGTGGCCCGTGCCATAGGCTCCACCTGTCCAGCCGGTGTTGACCAGCCAGCATTTCACATCATGTTTGGCGATGAGGCCGCGCAGCATATCTCCGTAGACGGATGGATGCCTTGGGATGAACGGAGCACCGAAGCAGGTTGAAAACGTGGCTGCGGGGGAAGTCACGCCCTGTTCGGTGCCCGCCACTTTAGCGGTGTAGCCAGACAAAAAGTGGTACATCGCCTGCTGGGGGCTGAGCCTGGCGAGCGGGGGCAGAACGCCAAAGGCATCGGCCGTCAACATCACTATGTTCCTGGGAATGCCCGCCCGGCCGCTGGTGCTGGCATTGGGGATGGCTGACAGCGGGTAAGCGGCGCGGGTGTTTTCGGTGATGGAGCTGTCGTTCAAATCAACTTTGCGTGTGACCTTGTCCATCATTACATTTTCGAGCACGGCGCCCCAACGCCTGGTGGCGGCGAAAATTTCAGGCTCCGCTTCGGCGGATAGCTTGATCACCTTGGCATAGCAGCCACCTTCGATATTGAAGACGCCCTGCCCTGACCAGCCATGCTCGTCATCACCGATCAGGGTTCTTGCGGCATCAGTTGAGAGCGTGGTCTTGCCGGTGCCGGAGAGGCCGAAAAAAACGGTGGTGTCGTTGCCTCCTCCAACATTTGCCGAACAGTGCATGGGCATTACGCCCTGCTCGGGCAGCAGATAATTCATCACCGTGAACACGGCTTTCTTGATTTCGCCCGCGTATTGCGTGCCGCCGATAAGAACAAGGCGATTGGCGAAATCAATGGCGATCACCGTCTGGCCACGGGTGCCGTGGCGCGTGGGGTCAGCCTTGAAGGATGGCAGATCAATGATGGTGAGGCTGGGAGCGAAATCCTCGTAGCCCAGGGGTGCAATCAGGAGATGCTGGATGAACAGGGCATGCCAGGCGTTCTCGCAGATCACCCGGGCTGGCAGTTCATGCAATGGATCCGCGCCCGCGATCAGGTCCTGGACGAAAAGCTTGCTGTTCCGCGCGTGGGCCAAAAAATCCTGCTTCAGCGCCTGGAAATGTGCGCGTGCCATGGGCTTGTTGTTGTCCCACCAGATAGTGTTTTCGGTTGAGGCGTCGCGCACTATGAACTTGTCATTGGGGCTGCGGCCCGTGCGCGCACCGGTTGTGACCACCAGGCTGCCACCTTCGGCGACCTGCGCTTCCCCCCGCATGATCGCAAGCTCATAGAGCTCGGCGGCAGACGCATTGAGGGACAAGTTTTCAAAGACGCCGAGGCCAAGGCTCAGGAACTGGGAACGTGTGGCGCTGTCAATCTGCATGGTCAACCTCCAGTGAATTGGCTGATTCCATGGCTATCAAAGGTAAATCTGCAAAGCAAGGAGAATGATGTTATATAATCATTTATTTGCGGTATCGAAAATCATTATTTGATGTATTTACTTCATTTTCGGATCCGTTTGCCGCTTTCCGCTTCGAAAACGAAGATGTGGTCCTTCAAGAATGAAATGCCGATCGCTTCCCGGATTTTTGCGGTGAAATCCTTGGCTGCCTTCACTGTCAGGAAATCGCCTCCGAGCTTCACCGTGACCAGCGTATGGTCGCCGATGAGTTCAGTGGCATAGACTTCGCCTTTGAGGGAACCCTTGCCGACCGCTGTGATGCTGCAGTCTTCGGGTCTTACGCCCAAGACCGCAGATGCAATCGTGCCCTTGACGGGTGAGGCAATCTTCTCGCCATGGGCCATGAAACTCGCGCCATCCAGGCTTCCCTTGACGATGTTCATCGGCGGGGAACCAATGAACTGCGCCACGAAAAGATTGGCCGGATTGTTGTAAATTTCGACCGGTGTGGCCAGCTGTTGCAACACACCCTTTTCCAGGATGGCGACGCGGTGAGCCAGAGTCATGGCCTCGATCTGGTCATGGGTCACGTAAATTGTGGTGATGCCGAAGGACTCCTGCATGTGTTTCAGTTCGGCGCGCATGTGGCCACGGAGTTTCGCATCGAGGTTCGAGAGGGGCTCGTCCATCAGGAAGACGGATGGCCTGCGGATGATGGCGCGGGCGAGCGCCACACGCTGGCGCTGGCCGCCGGACAATTCACGCGGATAGCGATGCAGCAATTCCCCCAGCTGCACCTGGGCCGCAGCCTCGCGGATCGCCACTTCCATTTCGGCGGGGTTCACTTTCCGCACCTTGAGCGGAAAGCCGATATTCTCGGCCACCGTTTTGTGCGGATAGAGCGCGTAGGATTGGAACACCATGGAGATGTCGCGGTACTTCGGCAGCACATCCGTCACGTCCCGGTCGCCGATCAGCACGCGCCCCTCGGTTGCGGTTTCGAGACCGGAGAGAATGCGAAGTGCCGTGGTCTTTCCGGAACCCGAAGCACCGAGCAGCACGAGGAATTCCCCCGGCTTCACTGCAAGGTTCAGTTCTTCCAGCACACGCACCGCGCCAAAGGATTTCTGCACCTTGTCGAAGGAGACGGGAACACCGGGTTTGCCGTTTGACATGGGTCTTGCTTTCTATCCTTTGACCGCTCCAAGGAGAACACCCTTGGAGATGAAGCGTTGCAACAGAATTGCCATGAGCACCACGGGAACAATCATGACCACAATAATGGCGCTCATTTCCCACCACAACACGCCCTTCTCGCCGGCATTCTTGGCCGCCACCATGATGGGCATGGTTTGCACCTTGGAGGTGGCGAGGAAAACCGCGAACAGATACTCATTCCAGTTCAAGATGAGCGTGAGCAGCGTGGTGGCCGCAAGCCCCGGCCGGGTCAGCGGCAAAACGATATCCCAGAAGATCGCGAAGCGGGTGGCACCATCGAGCTGGGCGGACTCCTCGAGTTCGATCGGCAGATTGGCGAAGAAATCGTGCATCAGCCAAACAACGATGGGCAGGTTTGCTACCGCATAGACTGCAATAAGGGCGAGGTGCGTATCGAGCAGGCCCACGGCCTGGAACATGATGTAGATCGGAATGACCACCACAATGGGCGGCAGGATGCGCTGGGAGATGATCCAGAAAAGGATGTCGCCATTTCCGAGCGTGTGCGTGAAATGTTTGCCGAAGGCGCGCACAAGGAAAAAAAACAGCGCAAGCGCCACGGCTGACCAAACCCACCAGGGAATGCCTGCATAGCTCGTGGCGACAATGACAAGTGCAGTCAGTCCCACGAACATCATTATGTTGCCGAATTTCGGCTTGTATTGAATGCGGGCCAGCGCATAGGCAGCCATGCTGCCGAAAACGACGCACAGCACTGTTGCTGCAACGCTGATCACAATCGAGTTTGTGAAGGCCAGGTAAATCTTGCAGATTTGCGGCTCCATTGGCTGGAGCGTCACAACTGGTGATATGATGAAGGCGAAAGAATTGTAGAGGAGCAGGCCCACTTGCCGGACAACGGATTGGACGTCGCAGAACGAATCGGTGTTGAACTGCGCTCGCCAAGCATTGAGCGTCGGCTCAAAGTCCAGGAAAGGGATGTAGAACGGCCCCTGGTTTACCGAAGCCGCATCCTTGAAAGACGTGATGATCACCCAATAGATGGGGAACAGGACGAACAGTGACCAGATGAAGAGAAGAATATGGGCCACGACATTCGCGAAAGGCGACATCTTGCCAACGGCTGGTGGCTCGAATAGCCGTTCCATGAGGCTTCGATTGGCCTTTTCGAACTTGAATGAAGCCTCGCTCATGTTTGCGCTTTCCGCAATTGCCCGAGCACAACGTAGTTGAAGAACGACGCGCAGACGACAACTGTGAGGATAAGCAGGAGGTAGGCGACCGCCGCCGACGTGCCAATGTCATTGGCGCGCCAGAGGTAGACGGAATGGAGTGTCATGGACTCGGTCGAGGAACCCGGTCCGCCGCCCGTCATGATGTTGGGCAGGTCCACGATTTTGAAGGCCTCTATGGTGCGGATCAGGAGCACTGTCACGGCAACAGGCACGATCTGCGGCCAGATGATATCGCGGAAAATCTGGACGCTTGACGCCCCGTCCACCTGGGCGGCTTCAACATGGTCGCGCGGCACATTCTCAAGGGCCGCCAGCATGCAGATGAAGATGAAAGGAATCCATTGCCAGGAATCGCAGATCATCATCACGAAGCGTGCACCCCATGGGCTTGCCGACCACACCCAGTCCTCAATGCCAAAGCCCCTGAGCAACGGCTCAAACGGACCCTTGGTGATGTCGGCCACCATCTTCATGGCGTAGCCGACGCCGAGCGGTGTCACCATCAAAGGAATGAAGAAGATGACGCGGAAGAAGTTCTTTCCCGATATGGGCTGCGAACACAGGAATGCGAGACCTGTACCAATGACAAACTGCAGGGCGCATCCGACGAAAACATAGAAAAGCGTGGTGAGCAGCGTGCCGATCGGATTGCCGGACAGAAGCGAGGCACCGATGATCCAGGCAAGGAAAATGGCCATTGCGGCGGAAATGAAGCGCCCCAACATACCCACCCAGCTTGTGATCTGAACGGAGCGATAGAGCCACCAGAGAACGGCGGCGGTTACGGCAGCAAAAAACAGAAGGCCTATGGCACCGATCGACTCGGTCTTGCCGAGGAAGTGCACCTGATCATTTCCAAAGAACTGCTTGGAAAAATTCCGGAGCCAGACAAACTGGAACTGCAGTCCATTGCTCGTGAACTTTACGCGGCTCAGTGCAAAGACGATGGAATAAAAGGTCGGAAAGATTGCGAAGATCAGAATGAGTGTAACGGCAGGAGCAAGGAAGAACGTGCCTGAATGGCGGTCAAACCACTCACCCCAGCTCTCGACATAGGAACTGCCAGCCGGGGAAGACCCCGGCTGGCCAAAGATGTTGGCTTTCGACATCAGCCGAACTTAGCCGCCGCCAAGCGCCAAGGCCTGGGACTTGATCTGGGCGTCGCGACCGAACTCTTCGGTCACTTCTTCCCAGCCCGCTTCGATGTTCTTCAAAGCTTCTTCCACAGTGATTTCGCCAGCGAGATAACGGGCGAGCTCAGTGTCAAGCACGACGCCCGTGTATTTTTGCGCACCCGGGATCTTCATGTCCGAAGCCATGTTGGGGTTGTTCAAGGCACCATTGATGGCACCGAGATAGTTCGCTGCCAATTCCGCTGGCATGCCGGCCTTCACCCACAGGTCGGTGCTGGCAAGCTGCGAATTGCGGTACGGGTTGTAGCCCGTGGCACCGATCGTAACGTCAACGTTCGATTGGGCCGCCTGGTTCATGTAGGAGAGGAACGCGTAAGCCGCGTCCTTCTTCTTCTGGTCGATCTTGGCGTTGATCGCACCAGCCCAGCCGCCGAAGGCAGCGAATGGCGCATAGTTGATGCCATCCACTGAAAGCGGCGCGCTTTCCTTCGTCACGGGCACAAGCTTGCCCGTGGCGCGGTCGAGCACTTCCTTGGTACCAACTGCACCTACGGCGTAGATCAGGCCCTTCACGCTGGCTGCATCGGGATCAAGCTGCAATGTGCCTGGATCACCCCATTCGATGAGGAGGCCGCAACGACCGGCCTTGAACAGGCCACGGGTGTCACCGATGTCCATGTTGAGTTCTTCCGGCGGACCGTACTTGCCAGTCTCCTTGTAGACTTCGAAAGCCTTTTTCCAGGCTTCGTTGTTCACGACAGGCTTCATCGTCGCGGCGTCAAAGTGGAAGCCCTGGGCTGTGCCTTGGGTCTGCACATAGGAGGCGGCCACAGTCTGGATCGCGAAATAGGACTGGGCATTGCGCTTCTTGAAGATGCAAGAACCGTAGTCGGCCTGGCCATCACCGTTCATGTCCTGGTCATGGATCTTCGAAGCAACTTCGATATATTCGTCCCAAGTCTTGGGCGGTGCCAGCCCCGCTTTTTCCAAGACGTCCTTGCGATAATAAACCATCTGGAAGTCGCCATCGACCATCAGAAGCTTGGTTTTGCCGCCGACCTTCTGGCCGAATTCGCGGAAGTAGGGCGCGACGTCGGCGAGATCAAGCTTCGTGTCCTTGGCAATGTAGGGGTCCATGTCTTCCAGGAGACCCGCAGCATCAAGTTCCACCCCCCAGCCAGCGGCGAAAACGCCGACGTCAATGGAGTTCGTGCCGGTTGACCAGTCGTTCTGTATCTTCGGGAAGATTTCCGCGAAGGGAACTTCCGTCACGACGATCTTGCCGCCGGTTGCCGCTTCAAATTCCTTGCCGCGCTCGGCAAGACGTCCGGCGATCACATAGCCGGGGCGCGTCAGGATGTTGACGGTGACACCGTCGAACTCTCCGGCTGACGCCGTGGCAGCCAGACCGCAAACGGCGGCTCCTGCCAGCAACGCGCCAACGATCATTTTACGAAAACTCATTTTGTTCCTCCTTGTTTTTAGGCATCTCTTGCTTGAGGCACCATTGGCCGCGAGATTATGTAACTATCTGGTTTTGTCAATAAATCATTCGGCTGGACAAAAAATTTCAACCAATCCTGTAGAATCTGGCGGCGGTGTTTCCAAAAACTTCACCGCGCTCTTCATCGCTCAAGAGATAGTCCAGGGCGGCGCTGTGCCAGGAACCGTAGGCGCCATTGAGTTCGAGCACAGGCCAATCGGAGCCCCACATGACACGCGATGGGCCGAAGACGTCGATCACATGCTCGGCATAAGGACGAAGCGTGTCCGTCGTCCACCCCGGTTTTGCTTCGGTGGCAAGGCCCGAGAGTTTGCAGAAGGCAGTGGTTTCGCGGGCAATGGCTTTCATGGTTCGCGCCCAATCATTGAAGGCATTGTCGCGGATCGCGGGTTTCATGCAGTGATCTACCACGGTTCGCATGGCGGGATAACGATTGAACAGCGCCAGAAAATTATCGAGGTGAATGGGAAAGCCCAGCGCATCGAAGGTCAGGTCGAGATCGATGATCGCCTCATAGGCCCATTGCGCGTCGGCGCGGTGCATCCAGTCCGGGTCGGCGATATCCTGGATCATCGGGCGGACGCCGGCAAATTTCGGGTGCCTGGCGAAGCGTTCCAGATGCTTGATGTGCGACGGGTTTTCGAAATCCACCCAGCCCACAACCTTGGCGACAAAATCCGTGGCATCGGCAAGCCCGAGCATATATTCGGTTTCTTCGATGCTGGGGGCGGCTTGCACCAGAACGGTCTTGTCAATGCTGTGCTGCAGCAGCAGCGGCTTCATGTCGTGGGGCAGGATTGGGCGGTTGATCGAGGCCACGCCCTCGCCCACCATCCAAAAATAATCGCCGCGCGCGGGCTGCCAGAAATGCTGATGGGAGTCGATCCTCATTCGGTTAGACCGGCGCTCCTTCATGCAGGAGGCCCTGGGCCTTCAAATCCTTCCACAGGGACTTGGGAATTTTCACGCCCATGGTTTTCACGTTCAGAGCCACTTCCTTTGGAGAGACGGCTCCGGGAATGACGGACACGACCGAGGGGTGCATGATGGGAAAGCGAAGGGCGGCCTGCGGAAGTTTCACCTTGTGGGCTTTGCAGACGGCTTCGATCTTGCGCACCCGGTCCAATATGTGCTTGGGGGCCGGATCATAATTGTACCAGGCTCCCGGCTTGGCGCCGGTTGCGAGAATGCCGGAATTATAGGGGCCGCCCAGCACAATGCCGATGCCACGCTTTTCGCAGATCGGCAGGAAGGAATTGAGCGCTTCCTGCTCCAGCAGGGTATAGCGGCCAGCCAGCAAGAAAATATCGAAGTCGCCCTGGGCCGCAAGCGTCTCGCAGACCTGATATTCGTTGACGCCCGCGCCAAAGGCCCTGATGGTCTTCTCTTCGCGCAGCTTCACCAGGGCCTTGTAGCCGCTGCTCATCAATGTTTTGACATGGACATCGCGGGCCGCTTCCGACTTGTGAGTAAACACATCCACGTCGTGGGCAAAGAGCACATCGACGTGATCAATGCCGAGCCTTTCGAGCGAGGCTTCAAGCGAGCGCATGACGCCATCATAAGTGTAGTCAAAGACTTCCTGGCGGGACGGCGTGTCGAAGAATTTGCCGATGCCGGTGCGCGTCGATGGTTCACACACCTTGAGCAACCGGCCAATCTTGGTTGAAACAACATAGTCGGCGCGCTTCTTGCCACGCAGAAAATGATTGAGGCGGGTTTCGGAAAGGCCCAAGCCATAAAGCGGCGCCGTATCAAAATAGCGGATGCCGGCCTTCCATGCGGCTTCAAAGGTTGATTGCGCATCCTTCTCCGGCACAGCGCGGTAGAGATTGCCAAGGGGCGCGGCACCAAAGCCAAGTTCGGTGAACGGAATGGCCGCCCCTGAGGGTGCCTTGAATAGACGCTTCTTCATAGATGATTGCCCCACTGTATTATTTTCGGCGGCATGTTAGTAAGATTGGCCATCAACGCAAGAGGGGTCATCCCAATGAATGAAGCACCGCGCCCGAGCCATCATATGCTGCGGCTCAATGCAGCCGACAATGTGGTTGTCGCCATCACGACGGTTGAGAAGGGCGCCGCCACCAGCGAAGACATTCTGGCGCTGGAGCGCATCGGCAAGGGCCACAAGATGGCGGCGGCTGAAATCGCTGCTGGCGCTCCGGTGAGGAAGTTCGGGCAAATCATTGGTTTTGCTAAGATAAACATAGCGGCTGGAGCCTGGGTGCATGAGCATAATATCGCCATGGGGGAACTTTCCCATGACTATGCCTTTGCTGAAGGGGCAACGCCTGTGGATGTTTTGCCGCTCGAAAAGCAAGCGACTTTTCAGGGTTTCAGGCGCGCCAAAGGAAAAGTGGGCACACGCAATTACATCGGCATCATGACAAGCGTGAACTGCTCGGCAACGGTTGCGGGCTTCATCGCCGAAGAGATCAACCGCTCAGGAATTTTAAAAGATTACAAGAACATCGACGGTGTTGTCGCACTGCGCATGGACAATGGCTGCGTGATCGATTTCAGGGGCGCGATATTTGACATTTTGAAGCGCACGTCTTGGGGCTATGCGAGCAATCCCAATATGGGCGGCGTCATGATGGTGGGATTGGGCTGCGAGGGCTTTCAAATTCCGCGCTTCAAGGAGGCCTATGGCATTGTTGAAAGCGAAACTTTCCGCACGATGACAATCCAGGAAACCGGGGGAACGCGGAAGACTGTTGCCGCCGGGGTTGAAGCCGTGAAGCAGATGATGCCCTTCGTCAACGACGTGAAGCGCGAGACTTGCTACGCATCGGAATTAATCGTTGCCTTACAATGCGGTGGATCGGACGGGTACTCTGGAATTACCGCCAACCCGGCGCTGGGTGCTGCGGTGGATTTGCTGGTAAAACAAGGGGGTACGGCCATTCTCTCAGAAACGCCGGAGATTTATGGGGCCGAGCACCTGCTGACAAGGCGCGCGGCGACGCGCGAAGTGGGCGAAAAGCTGGTGGAAGTCATCCACTGGTGGGAGGATTACACCAAGCGCAACCTTATGGAGATGAACAACAATCCATCACCCGGCAACAAGTTGGGGGGTCTTTCCACCATTCTCGAAAAGTCCCTGGGTGCCGCCGCCAAGGGGGGCACCACGACGCTCAGGGAAGTCTACCGTTACGCCGAACCGGTGACAGCCAAGGGCTTTGTGTTCATGGACACCCCTGGCTATGACCCGGTTTCGGCCACGGGCCAGGTGGCGGGTGGGGCCAACCTGCTGTGCTTCACCACCGGGCGCGGCTCGGCGTATGGCTGCAAGCCGGTTCCCTCTATTAAACTCGCAACAAATTCAGATGTTTACCACCGCATGATCGACGACATGGACATCAATTGCGGCGATATTATCGAAGGCGTTTCGATTGCCGACAAGGGTCAGGAAATTTTCGAAATGATCCTCAAAGTGGCCTCGGGTCAAACCACCAAATCGGAAGACCTGGGCTATGGCGACAATGAATTTGTGCCGTGGCAGGTGGGCGCGGTGATGTGACCCTGCCATCTTTGGACCATGTTTGACCGGCAAAATTTATCCTTGATCAAGGGTTTACGATTAGATTCTCATGTGGGGCGGTCGCTATTGAGGGATAAGGGGATTGTTGGGCAGCAGGAAAAACAAACGCCGGACTGAACGCCGGGAGCCGCAGCTGTTTGACCGCGCAAGCCGGCGCAACCGGGAGCCGGACCATCGCCCGGCGAGATGGCGGCGGTCATTTTTCGGCTGGCTGTTCAGGTTCGCTTTCAAATCGGCGGTGCTGGGTTCCGTGGTTCTGGCCCTGGGTTTTGGCTATGTCTGGTTTTCGCTGAACCAAAATGGCCTTTTGCAAATTCCGGAACAGACGCCGGGCGTGATGCTGCTTGCCGCTGACGGAACACTTCTTTCAGAACAGGGTGCTTTTTTTGGTGACCAGGTGCGGGTGGCGGAATTGCCAGACTATGTTCCCAATGCGCTGATTGCCATCGAGGACCGCCGCTTCCGTTCGCACTACGGAGTTGATCCCATTGGCCTGGCGCGGGCCATGATTGAAAATGTCAGGGAAGGACGGATCGTACAGGGCGGTTCCACCCTCACCCAGCAATTGGCCAAGAACCTGTTTTTGAAACCAGACAGGACGCTGGAGCGGAAATTCCAGGAAATGGTTCTGGCGCTGTGGCTTGAAACCAAGTTTTCGAAAGACGAAATCCTGCAGCTCTATCTCAACCGGGTTTACTTTGGCTCGGGCGCCACCGGAATTGAGAAAGCAGCGCAAACCTACTATCAAAAATCAGCAACTGACCTAAACCTGACGGAAGCCGCGACATTGGCTGGTGTTCTGAAGGCGCCATCAAGCCTTAATCCGGCAACCCATCCGGATGCTGCGGCAGCGCGCGCCAATCTGGTGATCAATGCCATGGTGGAAACCAATTACATAAGCCGGGATGAAGCTGACCAGGCGATCAATTCACCGGCGGCCGTCGTGGCCTCGGACTATGTTCCGGCCACGCAGTATGTGGTGGACTGGATTATCGAACAATTGCCTTTGCTGGCGAAAGACTATGACCAATCTATCATTGTTGAAACAACCATCGATCCGCAATTGCAATTGCTGGCGGAGAAGTCGCTGCGCAAGCATTTGAACGCCAATGGCAAGAGGCTGAATGTGACGCAGGGAGCTTTGGTGCTGCTTGATACATCGGGCGCTGTCAAAGCCATGGTCGGCGGAAAATCCTACAAGCGCAGTCAATACAATCGCGCCACCAAGGCAATGCGGCAGCCGGGTTCGGCCTTCAAGCCATTCGTCTATCTTGCCGCGCTTGAGCGGGGATATACGCCAGAGTCCCTCGAGGTCGATGAACCCATCCGCATTGGCAACTGGGAGCCCGACAATTACAAGCACAAGTATGTGGGTGAAGTAACGCTGCGCACGGCTCTGGCGCTTTCGCTTAATACGGTCGCAGCCAAGCTGGCCAACGCGGTTGGGCCCAAAAATGTCGTGGCTGTGGCGCACCGGCTGGGTGTCACATCGAAGCTCGGCAATGATGCATCAATCGCGCTGGGAACTTCCGAGGTGACGCTGCTGGAATTAACCGCAGCCTTCACGCCATTCGCCAATGGCGGCAATACCGTGGCGCCCTACTCCGTTCGGCGCATCGCAACGCGCGACGGCCGGATTATTTACGAGCGCAAGGGCGATGGCTTCGGCCAATCCATTTCAACGGTTGACCTGGGGTCAATGAATTCCATGATGCGGGCGGTGGTGAATGAGGGCACGGGCAAGAAGGCGCAAATTCCCGATTTTGACATTGGCGGCAAGACGGGCACGAGCCAGGATTACCGGGATGCATGGTTTGTGGGCTACTCGGGCTATCTGGTGGCGGGGGTCTGGGTTGGCAATGACAATAACGCGCCCACCAAAAATGTGACCGGCGGCTCATTGCCCGCGCTAATCTGGAAAGATGTGATGACAGTGGCGCACGCGAATTTGACACCCATTCCGCTGCCGGGCGAAAGCTACGATGAATTGATGACCAGTTCTGATCCCTATCTGGAATCGCAGGATGAAGACTTTACGCTGGATGAAATGGCCCAGCTTGAGCCGCCGAAGAAAAAGAAGAACCTGTTTGAAATGCTGTTCGGCACGAAAGAAGAAGCAAGGGCGCGGCGAAAACGCAACCAGCAGAACAACCAGTAAGCGCTTTGAGGCTTAAATCGAAATCCTGTGCAGCCCCGCGCCGTGGGTTTTGAACCAGCGCTTGGCTTCGCCGGCGTGGGGGCAGTGGGTGAGGACTTGACGCCAGAAGCGGGGGCCATGATTCATTTCGAGGCGGTGGGCCACTTCGTGGGCTGCGACGTAATCCAGCACGTGGGGCGGAGCCAGAATCAGCCGCCAGGAATAGGAGAGATCACCCGCCGGCGAACAGGACCCCCAGCGGCTCTTCTGATCGCGGATTGATATGCGCCCAAGCTTGACATTCATGGCTTTGGCGTAGCGATGGGAGGCTTCGGCCAATTCGGCTTTGGCGAGGGCCTTGAGCCAATCCTTCAAGCGGCGCGGCAAATGCTTGGGGTCGCCCGGCACCAGAATTGCGCAAGTGACCGGATCAATTGAAATCAGCCCGCGACGATGGCCTCCAGCATTGATTTGATGCGGAACGCCGCGGAGCGGAACGGCTGAGCCATGGCCCAAGACAGTTTGGGGCTTGCGAAGTTTGAGCTGCCTGGAAATCCACGGCACGGACTTTTCAACGAAGGCCATGCCCCGGGCGCGGCTGACGCGCTTGGGGATGGTGACAACAACGCCCGTGGAATCTCTAGCCAGCCGCAGCACGATGCGCTTGGCCGTGCCGTGCTTGCGAAAATTCACAGTCACCAGTTGATCATCAATCAGCAAAACATGGGGCTCTGGGGCAGGCTCCGCAAAAGCTGTCACGAACCTGCGGAGCAAGCCCGGCATTTAGGCGTTGGCGTTCACAAAACTGGCGATCATGGGGACCACTTCCTTGCGGAAGCGCGAGCCGCTGAAAACACCGTAGTGCCCCACGCCCAACTGCAGGTGATGCAGTTTTTGCTTTGGCGCAAGGCCCGTGCAAATATCGTGAGCTGCTTCGGTTTGGCCAACACCCGAAATATCGTCGCGCTCGCCTTCAATGGTCATCAGGGCTGTCTTGCTTATCTTTGACGGTTCCACCAGGACGCCGCGATGCAAATAAGTGCCGTTCGGCAAATCATGATTGATGAAAACCCGGTTCACGGTTTGCAAATAGAATTCAGCGGTGAGATCCATGACCGACATGTATTCATCATAGAATTCCGTGTGGCGCTCGGCGCTGTCCTCATCGCCTTCAACCAGGTGCCAGAAAAGTTGCCGGTGGGCATCCATGTGGCGATCGAGGTTCATGGTCATAAAGCCGGTGAGCTGGAGGAAGCCCGGGTAAACATCGCGGAGGAAACCGGCATGGGGAAATGGAACTTTCATGGTGACATTCTGGCGAAACCACTCAACGCCCCTTTCCTTCGCCAGCTTGTTGACGGCGGTCGGATTGCGGCGGGTATCGATGGGGCCGCCCATGAGGATCATGGATTTCGGCGTTATGGCGTCGTCCCTGGCATTGAGCAGCGAGACCGCCACCATGACTGGAACGGAGGGCTGGCATACGGCCATGATGTGAACATCGCTGCCCATGACCTGCAACATTTCGATGACGTAATCGACATAATCTTCCAGATCGAACCTTCCCTGCGAGACGGGAACAGTGCGGGCGTCGGCCCAATCGGTGATGTAGACATCGAAGTGCGGCAGCATGGCTTCCACTGTGCCACGCAGAAGAGTGGCGTAGTGGCCAGACATGGGTGCCACAATCAGCAATTTCTTCTGGGGTGTGGCTTTCTTTTTTACGGGCCAGACCTTGTTAAAATGCAGCAATGACGCAAATGGCTTCTGCAGGAGAACCTGTTCGATGATGTCTAGAGTCTGTCCGCCGACGGTGGTTTCCTTCAGGCCAAAAGATGGTTTGGCAAACTTTCGCGTGGCGCGTTCAAACATTTCGAGCGAGGCGGTGGCGGCGCGTCCACCCACGGTTGCGCTCCACGGATTGGCCGGGCTTTTCCAGAAGTTGAGGCCCATGTCAGCGGCAGCGCGCCAAGGCGTTAAAGCTGCGTGATTCATTTCATAAAGGCCATAGAGCATATCAAATCAATTCCTTAGCCGAGTCGTGTTGGCGCAATGTTGCATTGCAACCTTACAACATAACACGCAGACCGCAACTGGCCATTGGGAGCATTATCAAGGTGCCAGGGCGCCTGCTATCCCATCGGCCAATGCCGCCGCATCGGTAGTGTAGCTGAAATGCTTAAGGAATTTACCCTGCTTATCCATCAAATACATGATGCTGGTATGGTCCATAAGATAGTCATTGGGGCCGGATTTGCTGTCCACCTTGGCGTAATACACCCGGTAAGCCTTGGCGACAGCTGCTATTTCCTCAAGGTTTCCCGTCAACCCCACAAAACGGGGGTGGAAATTGGCAACATATTGTTTCATGATTTCGGGCGTATCGCGCTGGGGATCAATGGTGATGAATAGCGGCTGGATATCGTCAGCCCGGGACCCCAGGCTTTCGAGGGCTGCGGTCACAACCTGCAATTCCGTGGGGCAGACATCGGGGCAGTAGGTGAAGCCGAAAACCACGAGCAAATTCCTGCCGAGGAAAGTTTTGTCGGTCACGCGCTGGCCGTTGTGATCACTCAGCGAGAATGGCCCTCCCACAAGAGCAATACCGGTGCCTGTTCCATCGCGGGGCTGATTGACAATGAACCAGGTTGCGCCCGCAATTGCGACCGCAAGCAGGAGAGCCACACCGGCCAAAGCCCGTTGCAATCGCGATGGCGAATAATGCTGATTTGGCATGGGAGATGCTCTAACTTAATCCGGTCGCCATGTAAATCTTGGGGCTCGCCAAAAAATGCCACTGTTCACTACGCCGCTGGAAACACCGGAAAGCTTCAACAAGAACGCCGGCCTC
Organism: Rhodobiaceae bacterium; assembly: GCA_009885825.1. Lineage (GTDB taxonomy): Bacteria > Pseudomonadota > Alphaproteobacteria > Rhizobiales > Aestuariivirgaceae > Aestuariivirga. Next base: position 18,960 of record VFJY01000026.1, read on the forward strand.
TTGAGCCTTCGCACCCTGGTGAGACTGCGCTGGCTGGCGGTGATCGGGCAATCCATCGCGGTTCTGGGCGTGCATTTCCTGCTCGAATTTCCGCTGCCGTTGGCGCCGTGCCTGGGCGTTATCGCGCTCAGCGCCTGGCTCAATATTTTCCTCACCCTGCGCTGGCGGCAAAGCTTGCGGCTTTCGCCGGAGCGCGCCGGATTTCTGCTGGGCTATGATGTCATCCAACTGGCGCTGCTGATCTATCTGACTGGCGGATTGGAAAATCCTTTCGCGTTCCTGTTCCTGGTTCCGGTCACGGTTTCAGCGACTTCGCTGCCGCTCAAATGGACATTGGGATTGAGCGCCATGGCATTTGTCTGCGCCAGTGTCCTTGCGATCTATCATCTGCCGTTGCCGTGGAGTTTGGCGGCGCCCCTGGTTCTGCCAAAAGCCTATATCGCTGGCATGTGGGTGGCGATTGTCTGCGGCGTGGTGTTCTCGGCCATCTACGCGCGGCGGATCGCGGAGGAAGCCCGCCAGATGTCTTCAGCGCTCACCGCCGCCGAACTGGTGCTGGCGCGGGAGCAAAGGCTTTCGGCCCTTGACGGACTGGCCGCCGCCGCCGCCCATGAGCTGGGAACGCCGCTTGCCACCATCGCGCTGGTGGCCAAGGAGCTGAAGCGCGAGCTGCCGGATAAAGGCCCGCATACGGAGGATATTGACCTCCTCATCAGCCAGACCGGGCGCTGCCGGGAAATCCTGTCGCGGCTCGCCAACCGTGAGGCGCAGACCGACGCCATGTATGAGCGGGTCCGGCTTTCTGTCATGATCGAGGATCTGGTGGCGCCCTTGCGCGGCCCCGACGTCACCATTGACATCGCCGCGGCGGAAGATGGCGGCTCCAGCCCAGAGCCGATTTTCCGGCGAAATCCAGCCATCGCCTACGGGCTGGGAAATCTTCTCGAAAACGCGGTGGATTTCGCGGCGAAAAAGGTGAGCATCACGGCGCAGTGGTCGCCCAGCAAGGTTTCCGTGTTGATTTCCGACGACGGACCGGGCTTTGAGCAAAGCATCATTGACCGCCTGGGCGACCCGTTTGTGACAACCCGGCCCGGATATGGCATGGATCACGAAAGCGAGAAAGGCCGCCATGAGGGCATGGGGCTTGGCTTCTTCATTGCCAAGACATTGCTGGAGCGCTCGGGCGCCAGTGTTGCGCTGGCCAACCGCCCGGCACCACAGCATGGCGCGGCGATACAATTGCACTGGCCGCGCGCCGCCGTTGATGTCGGCAAAACTTAGGCTGGTCCTAGATGCGGTTTTTCCCGTATACAGGGTACAACATGCAGAATGGTTTTAGAGAATGAATGAAATTGACCTTCCCGCCGACAAGACCCTGCTTCTCGTTGATGACGACAAGCCGTTTCTGACGCGGCTGGCGCGCGCCATGGAAACCCGGGGCTTTGAAGTGCGCATGGCTGAGTCTGTGGCCGAGGGCATCCAGCAGGTCAAGAAATCAGCCCCCGGCTACGCGGTTGTGGATTTGCGGCTGAGCGACGGCAACGGGCTCGATGTGATTGAAACCCTGCATGACTTGCGGCCCGACGCGCGCGTGGTTGTGCTCACCGGCTATGGCAATATCGCCACGGCGGTGACCGCGGTGAAACTTGGCGCGATTGACTATCTGGCCAAGCCCGCCGACGCCGACGCGGTCTATGGCGCCTTGACCTCAGACAAGGACAGCCGCAACGCGCTTCCCGAAAATCCCATGTCGGCGGACAGGGTGCGGTGGGAGCATATCCAGCGGGTTTACGAGCTGTGCAGCCGCAACGTCTCCGAAACCGCCCGCCGCCTCAATATGCACCGCCGCACGTTGCAACGGATTTTGGCGAAACGGGCACCGAAGTAAGGCGGGGTCCGCAGACAAGGAAAAATTCGCTCAAGTTCCAAACATCTCAAATCATGCAAGAGCCAAGTTATGTCTGTAGCCAGACCCTTTAGAAGAACCTGCCGCCAGTTTATTGACGGAAAGTATGATGACCGCAATAACTGGCAAATCAACTATGTAAAGCATCTGCAGTATGCGAAATCGCCGCAACAGTATATTCGTGCGTTCTTGCTCTTGCAAAAGGACTTGCACGAATTGTTTGATTACGCAGAGCCATCGGACAGAAATCTACAGTGTTACTCTTATCGCATCCATGAGCTTCTCAACCGCACGTGCATGGAGATTGAGGCAAATTGCAAAGCAATTTTGACAGAGAACAGCTACACTAAAACCAGTGATTTGACGATGTCCGATTACAGAAAGCTCAATGCCACTCACCGACTGTCATCATACAAGGTCAAGCTGCCCCTCTGGGATGGCACACAAGATATCCGCCTCCCATTTTCTTCGTGGTCAGGCAGCGGTCAGTTACTATGGTACAAAGCCTACAATGAGGTAAAGCACGATAGACATGGGAATTTTGGACAAGCGAGTTTTGATAACTTGTTGAATGCTATTTGTGGTTTGGTGGTCATGCTTGCTTCACAATTTCATACTCATGACTTTTCAGCGCTCAGCTATTTGACCAGACAAGACCACCGAATGGATTGGAAGTCAGCAATTGGAGGTTACTTTTTGGTCAAGTTTCCCGATGATTGGCCAAACGCTGATAGGTACGAATTCGAATGGAACGGCATGGAAATGGATGCTGACCCCTTCCAGAATTTAGTATTTTAGTGCCGCTCTAATTTTGGAATTTCGGTGACAGTGCACATATTTTACTCTGGCCCCGGAAACTTCTGCGGCAGCGGGCGTATATAAACGTGGGCTTGGCGGGATTGTTTTGACGCGCGGCATTTGTTGTCACCGACACCCTTGTGGCCGCCAACAGCAACACGCTCAGCTGTTGCCCACATTGCCCCTTGACAATCTATTCCCATCGACTCTATGTTCCTTGTTTGTTCTTTTAAAGAAAGCACCATGGACTGGGCCATCGAACGCAACAGTGAGGCGCTCAAGGGCATCGTTGCGGCACTTTTCGCCATGCTGGGGCTTTCAGGTACAGATACAGTGGCGCGGATTCCGCAGCCTCTCCACAGCGCCGTGCTGCGCGTTCTGCGCCCCGCCGAATCCGCCATGCGGCGCTTGATCATCATCGCGGCGCGGGGCCTTGTGGTGAAGCTGGCTCCCTCGCGTCCTCTGCCTTCGGGGACAATCATCGGGAAGAGCGGGAACTCACGTCCCTCCTTTCAGCTCTTCGATCCGCGCAAAAATTTCCCGGAACTGCGCCAGCGCCGTATAAAATACGCGAAGTCTCCCCCGCGCATCCATTTCTTC
>VFJY01000070.1 GCA_009885825.1 Rhodobiaceae bacterium
CCACCAGGTCTCTAAAGGGCCAATAGCTGTGTTGCGCTTCCATAGAAACGAAATGGCAGGCGAGCCATTTTTTACTAGCCTAGACTGCAATTCCAGCAGATGTTGGAATGACTTTCATGTCATGTGATTTTGACAGTCGCCTATGATTTCACCGGCCATCGACACCGTAACCGGCTTCGGTCAGGAGCCGGAAGAACAAGCCCCCGTCGACCATAGTAGGCTCCACGCCGCCGTTCTCGCGCATGAATGCTACGGGATCGTTGGTCCGCTCACCCTTCCGCTCGAGGTAGGCGCCGAGGCGACGCGATTCGGTGACGAGCGCAAGGCTGGCCGGGCGTCGGACGGCGTCGTACCGTAGCAGGCCGTCCGCTACCGTCGCGTCGGTGAGTGCGGCGGTGAGCGCCATCGCATCGTGGCCGGCCTTGATGGCACCGCGCGCCACGTGCGGTCGCGCCACATGGGCGGCATCGCCAAGGAGAGCGACGCGGCCGAAAGCCATGTGCGGTGACTCGAGGTCACCGATAGGTTGAAAAAGCAGTGGATCGGCCTTGCGCACCACCTCCGCCCAGGCGTCGCACAAAAGTGCGTCCGCATCGCGCCGGAGGCCAGCAACGAATTCCGGTCGGATCGCCTGAGGCGGGATGCCGTCCCGATAGAGGCGTCCAGTGGCATCGGTCTGCATCTCGCGCAGAGCCGGCTCGCCCTCGACCGGCCGGTACCAGACAAACATATAGCGTCGCTGGCCGGGCATCAGATCGTCGCCAGCACCCGGCACTGGATAGCCGAGGATATGCTCGCCTGGAATCAGTCCCCACGCGAAGCGGTGAAAGAGTGCAGCATGCGTGGCTGGAGAAAGCGACCCCTCCTCGACCATGCCACGCCAGCCAACATAGCCGGAATAGACCAACTCGACTTCGGGCAGGAGTTGCCGGCGTACCGTCGAATGAACGCCGTCAGCGCCAATCATCATGTCGCCGCGAAGGCTCGTCCCGTCGGAAAGACGGACCGTGACCCCGTCAGCATCCTGTTCGAATCCGGTAAGTGCGACACCTCGGCATACATGCTCTTCTGGAAAGACATTGCTCAACATCGTATAGAGGCGGGCCCAGGAAGTGCAGAACTGGGGCATCGCTATCTCGGCCGCGATGCTGCCGTCACGCGCGAGAACCGCACGTCCGCCGATCGCCACTCCAACATTTACGTCGACATGGGCACCTGCATGGAGAAGCCCTTCAAGCATTGGCGGATGAACGCCGAGCCCCGCGCCGCGTCCAGCAAGCCTTACCTTTGCCCGTTCGATGACGACCACGTCCCAACCGGAGCGAAGGAGCATGCAAGCCGCAAACAAACCGCCGAGGGATCCTCCGACCACGATGGCGCGCCGCATGTAGATACCCTTTCCAAGAAACTCGTGAGTGCAGAGGACAAAATCATACCATTCGCCGCCTTCCGCTCCTACCAAGCCTAGACTGATGAAACGGCACTGTCACGCAATTACGAGCAAGCGGTTTGCGTCGCTGCAGGAAAGGCGATGGGTTAGAGTCGAGTTTACTTGAGTTGGAAGGCGTTGATAAATTTGAAACACCACCAATCGAATCAGACCTGGCGGGTAACGCTTCCCAAGGCACCGGGAACGCCTTTGAATGTCTCCATTGGGTCAACTGGAGACCAAGCGGCAGTTGGCAACCCATGTCGGCTTTGCCTCTGCAAGCGGACCAATTCTCTGAAAAAGCCGACATCGCAGGTTCGATGTCTGGTCTACAGTGCTGAGCGGACATTTTACGAAACGGCCTTGAGGTCGGCTTCGGGCCAATAACGGACACGCGATTAATACGCTGAGATTCACTGTTGACTTACTGCTGCAGGGACAGCCTTCCGGCCTGCACAGCACTATGTTGTTACTCAGGTGAGCCTCGGCACATCTAGTCGGTGCACGCGTCCTCGGGCTTGGGGTTTCCACGCCGGATAGCGCTCCAGCACGAGCGGATCATGGCCGGGCACGATATGCGCCCGTGACGTCGCTAATTGTTCAAGCCGTGTATAGCCTCGCAGCGTCATCGGAACATCGACGGTGATCGAAAACGGCTTCCGTCGCTCG
>VFJY01000137.1 GCA_009885825.1 Rhodobiaceae bacterium
GGCATGAACGAGCCGTCGGTGACGAAACCCTGAGGTACAAACCACCGCCATCGCCATGAAGTCCAGGTTTCTTCGCCAATTTTTCGAGGGCCATAGACGTTAGCCGCTCAATTCCTCGTGCCATTACAAAAATCCTTCGTCAAAGTCGTTCCCACAAACCATCCCACAAACATTTGTGGGATTTGATGGAATGTCAAGAAACAGTCAGAAACGAAGTAAACGTTAATTTTGCGAGGTGTTAAGTACTTTATGACGCGATCAGAAACGATGCGGAATAGATGACTGGCGGAGAGAGGGGGATTCGAACCCCCGTTACGCTTTCACGTAAACACGCTTTCCAGGCGGGCGCCATCAACCACTCGGCCACCTCTCCGCAAAATTTAAGGGGGCTTACCCCCTTGGATTCGCGCACTATAGCGATGAAACTTTGCCGTTCAAGCTTTGTTGAGTGGAAGTGATCCACCTCCTGCATTACATAAGGGGAACCACAGAAGGAGTTTGATCCATGATTTTCGCCCGCAGGAAAGCCGAAATGACCGATGCCGCCCATGCGCTGGCCGGCCGCGCCCAGGCCATTGCCACCGCCAGCCATCATTTCGTCAACGGCAATCTGCTGAAGGGGCCCTATCCCGCAGGGTCGGAGCAGATCATCTTTGGCATGGGCTGCTATTGGGGGGCGGAGCGCAAATTCTGGGAAGCGCCCGGCGTTTGGGTGACGGCTGTGGGCAATGCCGGGGGATTTACGCCGAACCCCACTTATGAGGAGGTTTGCAGCGGCGCCACGGGCCACACGGAATCTGTTCTAGTGGTCTATGAGCCAGCGAAGGTGAGCCTTGAGGCATTGCTGAAAGTGTTCTGGGAGGCCCATGATCCAACCCAGGGCATGCGCCAGGGCAATGACACGGGCACGCAATATCGCTCGGCCATCTATTACAAGGGCGAGGCCCAGCGCGATGCCGTGCTGGCATCCAAGGCCCTCTATCAGAAAGCGCTTGCCACCAAGGGCTATGGTGCGATCACAACCGAGATCGCGGAGGCGGGCGCGTTTTACTTCGCGGAAGGCTATCACCAGCAATACCTGGCCAAGAACCCGCATGGCTATTGCGGCATCAGCGGCACGGGTGTGAGTTGCGCCATTGGCACGGGCGCAAGCTAAAGCCGCCCCGGCCGCAATTCACTGCACCTGCGATCGTTTCCTACTCAACAACCTGATAACGCGCGGTCATGCCGGCGGCGATGTGATCGTTGACATGGCAGTGATACATCCAGATGCCGGGGTTATCGGGCTTCATGTCGGCGACAATCGTAGTGGCCGGCAGAAGCTCGGTCACATCCTTGCGGTGCCCGCCGATCAGAACGGTATTGCCGTGCCAGTGTGGCGTGTGCAGATCAACTTCGGTGCCGAGCGCCATAACATACCAGCGCACATTGTCGCCAACGCGCATAACCGGCATTGGCATGTTGGCATATACAAATCCATTGACGGAATGCATCAAATTCGATTCCTCGAATTCTTCGTCATCGCCTTTCGGTTTTTTCTTGAGCTTGGCCACCATTTCGTCGAGGTACAGGCTCTGGTTTTCATCCATAACACTGAACATGGCGAAGACTTCACGGTCGATGCCCAATGGTTTGCCATCGGCGTCCGCCTCACCTTTTCGCGTTACAATGATGGCGCCGAACAGGCCGGTGTTGGTGTCGCGCACTTCATCGACATGGCTGTGATAAAGCCAGACCAGCGAACTTGGATCGGCGGGGCCCGGGCCAGCGCGTTCGGGAACTTGCCAATGATAGGTGTGGGTTCCTCCCGGCGGCACATGGTCATCGGCCATGTCGGCGGCACTGGAGCCGTCATTGGTCATGGAGCCTTCAGAATTCTTCTTGTAGAAGACGCCATGGGGATGCATGGAGGCGGGCATGCGCGTGTTATTGCGGAAGACCACCACAATCTCATCGCCGACTTCTGCGTGGAATATGGGTCCAAGAATGCCGTTGGAAGGATCAGCACTCTCGTCCTTTTTGGTTAAGTCCTTGTCGAGGTAACCAATGAAGCGCGACTTGTGATAGACGCTGCCAATGCGCGACGGGCCTGGCTCAACGAAGACTTTCTGATCCTCGTTGAATTCCCCACCCATCATCTGTTCACGGCCATCGGGCGCATAGTTCCATTCAACTTCTTCTGCAGCGACATAATAGGTCCGAAGCCTGGGTTCCGCAGCCTGAAGAGGCGGCGCAAACGCCGCATACAGCGCGGCGGAAGTCATAAGCCCAAGTGTTGCCCGTTTCCCGGGATCAAACGCCGCGTCCATCGTCAAACAAGTTGTAAATGCGGTTTTCCTGGTCATGCCCTGCTCCTGTTGCCCATAAGTTCAACGCCTTCAGCAAGCTTGAAGCGCTCAATTTGATCCCGCAATAGGTGATTGACACAAAGAAAGTTCATCGTGCTTTTGCCCCGCACGTGAAGATGTCAAAAAATAACTTTCCACTCGCCCAACACTGAAGATGGCTTGTGAACAGCTTCTGCCCAATGCAATTGCGTTGGATCATTGCACCAAATCCGCTTGCCGTAAATAGACTTTTGGGGAAGAGTTCATGCGCCATTGGTACGGACGTTGGGGCCTAGGCTCGGCCGCCACTTGATCCACATCAAGGTTGCCTCCCTGCGCGCATGGTTTGTGGGGCGTGGGATTTAATGGAGACTTTCATGAACATGACGAAATCGATGGGCGTCGCAATTCTGCTGGCGGTGGCCCTTCCGCAAACTGTGTGGGCGGGTGATGCTGCATTGGGGGCAAAGAAATTCGCGCTTTGCAAGGCCTGCCATGAGATTTCGACGCCAAAGAACCGGCTGGGGCCATCGCTCCAGGGCGTGATGGGCCGCAAGGCCGGAACACTCGAAGGCTTCAAATTTTCCGACGCCATGAAGAATTCCGGCGTCACCTGGGATGTGGCGACGCTGGCGGCCTATCTCGCCAATCCCAAGACATTCATGCCCGGCAACAAGATGGCTTTCGCCGGCCTCAAGAAACCGGAAGATGTGGAGAACATGTTGGCGTATTTGGAAGAGGCCAGCAAATAGCCGATGGAGCCGGGCCGGCACCCATTTCATCCGTCTACGGATGAATTAACCCTTCAGGGCGGCGTCCTCGAGTGTCGTGGACAAGAAAGTGGAGGGGAAGCTCCCGTCCCGGCTTCAAGCCTTCCTATACATGGGCGTGAGTGTGTCTTGGAGGTGTGGCTTAACTCGCTCCAATCAAAAGGAAGCGCCCCCTTTTTCCCTGCGCATTCTTGCTTCCCCGAAAATGGCATAACCGTTTCATCCCGGTGAAGCCTTTCCCGACGCTTGTTGACACGTGAATCTGTGATTCAAGGGTGCGCTACTTCTTCGCCGCTTTCGCCCGCTCAATCCCTTCGATGATCATCTGCTCGGCTTCAAGCGCATGGCCCCAGCCGAGGACTTTCACCCACTTGCCGGGTTCAAGGTCTTTGTAGTGCGTAAAGAAATGCTCAATCTGCTGGATGGTGATTTCGGGCAGGTCGAGATAGTTGTGCACGTTCTCATAGCGCCGCGTCAGGCGCGGCACGGGCACGGCGATGATTTTTTCATCACCGCCTTCCTCATCCTGCATTTTCAGAACGCCCACCGGGCGGCAGGCAACTACGGCACCCGGGATGATGCCGCGCTGGTTGGCGATCAGCACGTCAACCGGATCGCCATCGCCTGAGAGCGTGTGGGGTATGAAACCATAGTTTCCGGGATAGCGCATGGATGTGTAAAGAAAACGGTCCACCACAAGGGTTCCTGCGTCCTTGTCCATCTCATACTTGATGGGCTCGCCGCCAACCGGCACTTCAACGATGACGTTCACTTCCTTTGGCGGGGTTTTTCCAATTGATATCGCATCAATGCGCATGGGGCTTTCCTTTGTGTGGATTCTCGTAGCATACTATCCGCCATGAGGTATTTTTCATTTGCTTTTTTTCTCGCAGCCAGCGCTTCATTCGCCTTCGCGGACACTGTGACCAGCGTTTATTCCGACTTCAGCATTGATAAATGCAACGCGCTGCAGCTGTTCGAGGGCGGCGGTGAAGACGAAGGCGGGGAGTGGGAATGCGGCGGCATCAAGGGCCATGGCGTCATGTATTGGGAAGGCGATCTGCGCGGATTTATCGCCTTCGGGCCGGAGGCCCGCAGCCAATGCTCAAGCGCGCAAACATTCGGGGCCTTCAATTCGCCTGGAGCCAAGGTTGAATGGCGCATGGAGGGGGCCAAGCCATTCGCCACCATCCTGCGCTGGTTCACAGACAATGGCTCGGGTGGGATTGAGGCCAAGCAGAATTGGCTGGTGGTGACCAAGCTGAATGGCAAAGACGCCTGCCGCACTGCCCTCATTGACACGAAGCATCCGGACGCCAACCGGGTTGCGCGCGAGCTTGCCGATGACGCTTCACGCCGATTCAACTGCGAGAAGGACATGCCCCAGATTGTCTCCCGGCGCGCGATCAAGGCTGACGAGGTGATGTCGGGCGCGCCCTGCCCCGGCGGACCTTACCGGGAGGAATAGCCTGATCTTCCGAGGCGACGCAGAAACTGAGATCTATCTCTTGTTGGCGCCGCTCGCCGGATCGAGCAGGCGGTGCAGATGCACGATGAAATAGCGCATCTGGGCATTGTCGATGGTTTCGCGGGCTTTTCCGAGCCAGGCCCGGTGGGCTTCGGCATAGTTGGGATAGAACCCAACAACATCCAGCTTGCTCAAATCCTTGAAATCGACCTCACGCACGTCATTCAACTCGCCGCCAAAAACCAGATGGACAAGCTGTTCCGGCATTTCATCATCCTCTTTCATAATTTCATGTTCCGGCAATCGTCAAGCCTTCAACCCGGCAGGCGGGCGCATTGGTTGAGGATTTGAATTCCAGGTCATTGGCGGGCTCCAGCGTCATGAACATGTCTTTCAGGTTTCCGGCAATCGTGATTTCGCTCACCGGATAAGCCAGCGCGCCGTTTTCAATCCAGTAGCCGGATGCGCCACGGCTGTAATCGCCGGTGACCATGTTGACGCTATTGCCTATGAGCTCGGTGATGAACAGGCCCTGAGTGATGGAGCCAATCATTTCTTCCGGTGTCAGGTGTCCCGGTTCCAGATGGAGATTAGATGTTGAAGGACCGGGGGGACTGCTGAGACCCCTTGCACCATTGCCGGTGGGCGCCAGCTTGAGTTGACGCGCCGCCCTGAGATCCAGCAGCCAGCCCTGCAGAATGCCGTCAGCCACAAGCTCGCGCCTGGAAGTGGCCAGGCCTTCGCCATCGAAGGGCCTTGAACCCATTCCGCGCAGCCGCAGCGGATCATCCACAATGGCAATGCCCCTGGCAAAAATCCGCCGGCCCATGGAGGCCTTCAAAAATCCGGTGCCGCGCGCGATGGAAGCGCCATTGATGGCGCCTGCGAGATGTCCGATGAGGCTGGAGGCAACCCTGCGGTCATAAACCACCGGCACACTTTGCGAGGGAACTTTCCGCGCGCCCAACCGCTTCACCACCCGTTCGCCGGCGCTTTGGCCCACATATTCAGGGGTTTTCAGATCGGAGAAATGAATGGCCGAGGAATAATCATAGTCCCGCTCCATGCCAGTGCCTTCACCGGCAATCGCAGAAACGCTGAGCGAGATTCCGGTGCGGCGATAGGCTTGGGCAAAGCCGTGGCTGGTCACCAGCGCAATCACGCGCTCGGAAGCCGAAGCCCCAGCGCCACCGGATTTTGAAACGCCGGGCACGGCGCGCGCAGCATCTTCAACGGCCAGGCTGAGCGCTTTCAATTCGCCGGACGCCGGCAGATAATTCGAGACGAGATCAAGCGCTGGAATATTTTTGACCAGAAGTTCCACCGGCGCCAGTCCGGCGAATTCATCAGGCGGCGTCTCCCGCGCCATGGCCACGGCCGTTTCCGCCAGGCGCTGCAGGGCTTCGGCTGTAAACACAGTTCCCGAAATCATCGCCGAAGACTGGCCGACAAAGACCCGGAGGCCAATGGCCCGGGCCTCGGTGCGCTCGAGTTTTTCGATTTGCCCTTCGCGCATTTCAATGTCGGTGCCTTGTGCGTCTATGGCCATGGCGTCGGCCCCATCGGCACCCAGTTTCCTGGCGCGGGCGACAACGTCCTGGGCAAAGTTCAGAAGTTCATCGGTCATGCAAAACAATCCACAAGGAGAAATACGGAAACAGCCAAGCCAAAGAGGCGATTGGATTTGAACAGCGCGAGCGAGCGCGCCGGACTGTTGAGTTCAAAGCGTGAAACCTGCCAGCACCCGTGAATGGCAGCCAGGGCCACACCGATATGGGAGATGAAGCTCGTCCCCGCCAGCCAAAGTGCGGTATCAATCGCAACGAGGCTTGCCGCAAAAAATCCCGCGAGCCAAAGCCTGGTCTGGCCGCCAAATCGCAGCGCTGTTGATTTGACGCCGATCAGAGCATCATCCTCCCTGTCCTGATGGGCATAGATCGTATCGTAGGCCAATGTCCAGAAAATGCCGCCCACATAGAGTGCGATTGGCGGCCATGAGAGCGCGCCATGAACAGCGCTCCAACCAACCAAGGCGCCCCAGTTGAAAGCAAGGCCCAGCACCAGCTGCGGCCAGTGGGTAATGCGTTTCATGAAAGGATAGACCGCAACGATCAGCAGCGATGATGCGCCCAGCGCTATCGTAAAACCATCGAACTGCAGCAGGATCGCGAGGCCCAGCAAGCCTTGAACCGCAAGAAATACGATGGCCTGTTTCACACTGACACGGCCCGATGGAATGGGCCGCGATTTTGTCCGGGCGACGAGGGCATCTATTTTCCGGTCGATGATGTCATTGAGCGTGCAGCCGGCGCCGCGCATGACAACAGCGCCCGCAAAAAACAGGAAAGCAAACCACAAATTTGGAAATGTCCCTTCCGAGATATGGGCCAGCAGCAATCCCCACCAACACGGCAAAAGCAGCAGCCACCAGCCAATAGGCCGGTCAAGCCGCATCAACTGCGCATAAGGCAGCGCCCCTTGGGGCAAAATGCGTTCTACCCAGTTGTCGGCTCTCGCATCGGCGACGTGGTGGCTGGCTTCGCTCATGGGCCTCGTGTTACATCAGACGGATTATGAAAACCACACCTCGTGTTCATATCGCTGAAAACCTGTCCGGGGCCACCGAAATAACCTTGGCGCGCGAGCAGGCGCATTACCTGACCGGTGTCTTGCGGCTGTCGGCTGGCGATGCGGTGAGGGTTTTCAACGGGCGGGACGGCGAATGGCTGGCCTACCTGGCCACCGTCACCAAAAAATCCGTGTCGTTCCGTTGCGAGCGGCTGGTGGCAGACGCAAAGCTTCCACCTGACATTGACTATGTTTTTGCCCCCCTCAAACATGCCCGGCTTGACTACATGGTTCAGAAGGCAACAGAACTGGGCGCAAGACGCCTGCGCCCCGTCATCACCAATCGCACGGTGGCAGAGCGGATCAATCTTGAACGCATGCGGGCCAACGTCGTCGAGGCTGCCGAGCAATGCAATCTGGTTCACGTGCCTGAGGTGATGGAGCCTGAAAAACTGGGCTACACAATCGCGAATTGGCAGCCGGGCCGATCACTGGTTTATTGCGATGAAACCTTGGGGGCGGTCAATCCCGCCCACGACCTGAAAAGCTTGAAGACCCCAACCGCTGTTTTGGTGGGTCCAGAAGGCGGTTTCACCGATGAAGAAAAACAAATGCTGAAGTCCCAGGACTTTGTTATTCCAATATCCCTTGGCCCCCGCATCATGCGCGCCGATACGGCGGCGATCGCGGCGTTGACGCTGGTCCAGGCCGCTGCTGGCGACTGGTAGAAATCTTTGTCTTGCCGGAAATTGCGCCACCTCCTACATCACAGGGCTTGGTGGCAACAAGGAAACATCTCGTGAGCGGACCTACCCCTGACAGCGACGAAGCACGAACGCCAATCGAGACCAAGATCCAGCTTATTGAGGCATTGAGCAGCGGCTCGAAGCCCAAAGCCGAGTGGCGCATTGGCACCGAGCACGAGAAATTTGCTTTCTTAACCGATACGTTGGAGCCTGTGCCCTACGAGGGGGCTCGCTCCATCCGGGCGCTTCTCGAGGGCCTGCGCGACCGCTTTGGCTGGACCGGTGTCTACGAGAAGGGCAATATAATCGCACTGAGCGATCCCAAGGGCATGGGCAGCGTGTCGCTGGAGCCCGGCGGGCAGTTTGAGCTATCGGGTGCCCCGCTCGAAACCATTCACGACACTTGTGAAGAGGTACACCAGCATCTGGTGCAAGTCCGTGAAATTGGCGATGGGCTGGGAATTGGATTTCTGGGACTGGGCGCTTCGCCCACCTGGTCGCGCGCCAAAACCCCGGTGATGCCGAAGGGCCGTTACAAGATCATGGCGCCTTACATGGACAGGGTCGGCCGCTTTGGCCGCGACATGATGTTTCGAACCTGCACAGTTCAGGTGAACCTGGACTTTGGCTCGGAAGCCGACATGGTGAAAAAACTCCGGGTATCCCTCGCCTTGCAGCCCATCGCCACAGCGCTGTTCGCCAATTCGCCCTTCCTGGACGGGAAGCCCAATGGCTTCCTGTCCTTTCGTTCAGAAGTGTGGACCGATACGGACAAGGCCCGCTCGGGCATGCTGCCCTTCGCTTTCGAGAATGGCATGGGCTTTGAACGCTACGTCGATTACGCTCTCGATGTGCCCATGTATTTCGTCATGCGAAACGGCGAGCACGTGAATGTGGCGGGGGAAAGCTTCCGCACATTTCTGGATGGAAAACTGCCGCAATTGCCCGGCGAAAAACCTGTCATAAAGGATTGGGCCGATCATCTCACGACGATTTTCCCGGAAGTGCGGTTGAAAAAATATCTCGAAATGCGGGGTGCTGATTCAGGGCCGTGGCGGCGGCTCTGTGCGCTGCCAGCACTCTGGACCGGGGTTCTCTATGAGCAGGGCCCGCTTGATGCAGCGTGGGACTTGGTGAATGACTGGACCGCCGACGAACGCCAGGCTTTGCGCAACGCGGTTCCGCGGGAGGGCCTCAAGGCAATGATCCGCGGGCGGACAGTGCAGGATGTGGCCAGGGACATGCTCAGGCTTTCCCGCGCCGGACTGGAGCGGCGCGACAGCCAGGGGTGCAAGGGCAAAACCGAGGCTTCATTCCTCGATGTGCTGGATGAAACCGTCAATTCCGGCAAGACAGCGGCGGAAAATCTGCTCGATCTTTACCATGGTTCATGGAACGGCAACATTGAGCGGGTATTTCGCGATTTTGCCTATTGAGGAGAATCATTTACCCTTGCAAAATCGAGAATGAATTCCTATCTAAATCATGTGTTTTGAACTTGAGGGAGACTGACGATGTTTGAAGGCCCCGGAATTTTTGTCCTAGTCGTTCTTGCCGTCGTTGTTTTCTACCTCCTGCGCGCCATCCGCATGGTGCCGCAAGGTTACAATTTCACCGTTGAAAGATTTGGCCGCTATGTCCGAACCCTGGGCCCGGGCCTTGGCCTGATCGTCCCGTTCATCGACCGCATCGGCGCCAAGATGAACATGATGGAACAGGTGATCCAGGTGCCAAGCCAGGAAGTTATCACCAAGGACAACGCCATGGTGACTGTGGATGGTGTGGCCTTTTACCAGGTCATGGACGCGCCAAAGGCCACCTATGAAGTGACCGGCCTCGAGAACGCCATCATCAACATGGTGATGACCAACATCCGCACGGTTATGGGGTCCATGGAGCTCGATAGTTTGCTGTCGCAACGCGACGATATCAATCACAAACTGCTGGGCGTGGTTGATCAGGCCACCAATCCCTGGGGCGTGAAGATGACCCGCATCGAAATCAAGGACATCAATCCGCCGCGTGACCTGGTGGATTCCATGGGTCGCCAGATGAAGGCCGAACGTGAAAAGCGCGCCTCAATTCTGGAAGCCGAAGGCCTGCGCCAGGCCGCGATTTTGAAAGCCGAAGGTGAAAAGCAATCGGTGGTGCTGCAAGCGGAAGGCCGCCGCGAAGCCGCCTTCAAGGACGCCGAAGCCCGCGAACGCGCGGCGGAAGCCGAAGCCAAAGCCACCGAGCTGGTGAGCACCGCGATAGCCAATGGCAATGTGCAGGCCATCAATTATTTCGTCGCCAACAACTACATCAAAGCGCTCGAAGCCCTGGCCCAGTCGCCCAACCAGAAGATCCTGATGATGCCGCTGGACGCAACCTCGATTCTGGGCTCCATCGGCGGCATCGCTGAAATCGCCCGCGAGGCCTTTGGCAATTCCCCTGATGACCCGCCACGCCGCCGCGGCGGCGGCGTTCCAAACATCGCCAAGTTATAGCGGAGATGCTCTGATGCAAGACATGCTCTCCGCGCTTGGTCCCTGGGCTTGGTGGATAGCCGCTGCTGTTCTGCTGTTCATGGAACTGGTGGCCCCCGGCGTTTTCCTCATGTGGCTCGCTTTCGCCGCAGCCTCCGTCGGCATTATCGACTATTTCACCGATCTGAGCTGGCAAATCGAAACGGCGCTGTTTGCGGCCTTCTCGATTGCCTTTGTCTATGTCGCCCGCCCATTCTATTCGAAAAGCAAATTGCCAAGCAGCGACCAGCCCAATCTCAACCAGCGCATTTACAGCTTTGTCGGCAACACCTACACGCTGACCGAGGCGATCACCGATGGCCAGGGCAAACTCAACATTGATGGCGCGCGCTGGGACCTGCTGGGGCCGGACCTGGCCGCGGGAACCCATGTGCGTGTCACCGCGGTGGAGGGCATGAAGCTGAGGGTAGGCAAAGCTTAACTCACGCCAATCCGCAGCAAATCATGGATGTGAATGAGGCCCACGGGCTTGTGCCCATCATTGATAACAAAAATGCTTGTGATACTGGCCGAGTTCAAAATCTCCAGGGCTTCGCTCGCCAGAGCTTCGGGCAAAATTGTCTTTGGCGTTTTGGTCATGACTTCGCCAACCTGCAGATTGAGCAGATCATGGCGCATATGGCGGCGCAGATCGCCGTCAGTAAGGATGCCAATCAGCTTTCCGCGCGGATCAACTAGCCCGAGGCAGCCACAGGATTTCTCTGTCATGATGACCAGGGCCTCGGACATTTTCAGGTCAGGAGCGGCCAGGGGCAAAGCCTGTCCTTTGCGCATCACGTCAGAAACATGTTTCAATTGCGCGCCAAGCTTTCCGCCTGGATGAAATTCCTGAAAATTCTTCGCCGTGAATCCCTTTTCCTCAAGCAGGGCGATGGCCAACGCGTCTCCCAATGCCAATTGCAGCAAGGTTGATGTTGTGGGGGCCAGGCCATTTGGACAGGCCTCGCGGGCCTGGGGCAATTCAAGAACAATATCAGCCGCCTTGCCCAAGGCGCTGTCGGCACGCGCCGTGACCGCAATGAGCGATACGGAAAAACGCCGGGTATAATTGAGGATAGCGCTGAGCTCGGCCGATTCACCGGAGTTCGAAAGCACCATCACCACATCCTGCGCCGTGATCATGCCAAGGTCGCCATGGCTTGCCTCGGCGGGGTGAACGAACATGGCAGGCGTCCCGGTGGAAGCCAAAGTGGAGGCAATCTTGCGGCCAACGTGGCCACTTTTTCCCATGCCCGAAACGATGACCCGGCCCTTGGAAGCAGCAATCATCCCAACAGCCTCGGCGATAGCTCCCCCCAAATCACCCGCAAGTGCCGCAATGAGATCGCCCATTCCCTGGATTTCTGTTTCAAGGGCGCGGCGAGCGGAATTCAGTCTTGCGATGGGAAGTGTGTCCATGCTTGCGAAAATAGGCTGGCATTGTCGAAAAGGAAAGGGTGCTTGACCGGCCCGATTCAAGTCGCAATTTCCGGCTTTTATGATTTCCTGCTAAACAGTGGTTCTGCTATTGAATCACCGGCGATATGTGGATAGGGCAAATGTTGAAAAAATTCTTGAGTCTTTGGATTGTTGCAATACCGCTGTTTGTGGGACCCGCCGAAGCAGATGCAAAGTTTGAAGCCTTTATTCAGGGCATCTGGCCACGCGCCAAGGCCGCTGGAATTCCGCGGGAGCTTTTTGACGCGGCCTTCTCCGGTGTCACCGAGCCTGATCCCGCCGTCTTGAAACTGGCCTCGACCCAGCCGGAATTCACCTCAACCACATCGGCCTATCTCGGCAAGGCGGTTACCCCCATCCGCATTGACAGTGGCCAGCAATTGAAGGCCAGCGAGGTTGCCTTGCTGTCAGCGATTGAGAAAAAATATGGCGTGGACCGCCATATTCTCCTAGGCATCTGGGGCATGGAATCGAACTTCGGCAAGGACAAGGGCTCCATGGGCGTCATGCGCTCGCTGGCGACGCTTTCCTACGCTGGCCGCAAGAAAAAATATGCCAATGAGCAAATCATCGCGGCGCTGAAAATCCTGAAACGCGGCATGCGGTCGCCCCGTGATTTTACCGGCTCGTGGGCTGCCGCCATGGGCCACACGCAGTTTATTCCAACCTCATATTTGTCCTATGCCGTTGACTGGACCGGAGATGGCCAGAAAGACATCTGGGGATCAAAAGAAGATGCCCTGGCGTCCACCGCCAATTATTTGGCCAAGGCGGGATGGAAATCCGACCGTCCCTGGGGCTGGGAGGTTTCACTCCCCAAAGGCTTCAACAAGGCCCTGATTGGCCGAACCAAATGGCGGCCCATTGCCGAATGGATGAAGCTTGGAATCACTCCGGCAAACGGCGGCACTTTCAATGCGCCGCAGGCGGACGCCTTTGTGATGATCCCGCAAGGTGTTGACGGCCCGGCATTCCTGGTCACCAAAAACTTTCAGGCCATCATGGCCTATAATTTTTCCCATTCCTACGCCATTGCCGTGGGGCACTTGGGTGATCGCATCCGAGGCACTGGGCCTTTTGTTGGCAAATGGCCGGATATCAATTATGATTTAAGTTTCGCCCAGCGGGTGGAATTGCAAAGACGCTTGAGCGGCCTGGGTTTTGAAACCGGCGGCAATGATGGCCGCTTTGGCGCCAGAACCTATGAAGCCATCATCGCTTACCAGAAAAGCGTTGGCCTGCCGCTTGATGGTAAGCCGAGCGCCAAGTTGCTTGAGCGGTTGAAGGGCGCGGGATAAAGAGCGGGATGGTGTCACGGTTTGTCGCAGCGTTGCTGGTTTTTTTGCTGGGTTGCCCGCTATCGCAAGCCCAAGCGGTTGTCGAAGAGCCCATCATGGGCTCCCAATCGATTGAAGATCTCATCCAGCAATCGGCCGATGAAACCTATCGCATTCTGGTGATTGGCGATGCGCTGGCCGGAGGCCTGGGCGCTGGCCTTGCCCGCATGGCCGAGGCCGATCCAAGATTCGAAGTCGTCAACCGCTTTCAGGAAACGTCTGGCATCGCGCGCGCCGAAGTCTATGATTGGGCCACAAGCCTGCCGAATATCATGGAGGGCAAGGAATTCAGCGCCGTCGTTGTGCTGATGGGCATCAATGACCGCCAAAGCATCCGCAGCGGCGAATTCAAGTATGAGTTCAATTCACCCGAATGGCTCGCAGCCTATAAAACCAGAACCGCTGGCTTGCTGGACGTACTGAAGTCAGCGGGTGTGAAGGTTTTCTGGGTCGCCATCCCGCCCATGGGCGATGCACTTTACGAGCGCGACATGCAGATTCTGGCATCCATCCAAAAGACGGAAGTGCTGGGCAAGGGGGCTTCCTATGTGGATTTACGCGCGCGCTTTCTCAACCTGGACGGCACCTACACGGATACTGGCCCCGATGACACTGGTGAAATTCGAAAGCTTCGCGCCCGCGACGGCGTGGCTTTTTTGAAGCAAGGCAATTCCCGCTTTGGCCAGCTCCTAATGGCTGAGATCAAGCGTGAAATGGAAACCAAGTCACTGCAGACCTCACTTCAACCAACACCTGCAGCGCCGGCGGCTGCGGCTGAGACTGTTCCCCTCTTTGGCCAGCTCACCATTGACGGGGCGCCTGCAACTTTCGAGCCCGACAGAATCAAAATCGCCGAAGCTTTGCGCGCCCAGGCCATGGTCGCCAGCAATGGCAAGATCACCCGCACTGACATTGTGCCGGGAAGCAGCGCTGAGAGGCTTTTTGTGGCTGGCGAATCACCGCCAGCGCCCGCCGGGCGCTTTGATGATTTTACTTTTGTGAAGCCTGTGGAATAATCAGCGCGGCAGCGTCGTTTCGCCCATGAGGAACTCATCGACGGCGCGCGCCGCCTGCCTGCCTTCTCGAATGGCCCAGACCACCAGAGACTGACCGCGCCGCATGTCGCCAGCGGAAAACACCTTTGGCAGACTGGATTTATAGTTCAGCATATTGGCTTCAACATTGCTGCGGCCATCCAGCTTCACTCCCAATGAGTCCAGCATGCCGTCCTTCACCGGACCCAGAAAGCCCATGGCAAGCAGCACAAGGTCAGCCTTGAGTTCAAACTCGCTGCCAGCGATGGGCTGCATCTTTGTGTCGACTTTGACACAGTGAAGTTTTTTGACTTCGCCATTTTCGCCTGAGAAGGACTTGGTGACGACGGAGAAATCCCGCGCTGCCCCTTCCTGCTGGCTCGATGATGTGCGGAACTTGAGCGGCCAATCGGGCCACACCAGAGACTTGTTTTCCTTTTCCGGCGGCTGCGGCATGATTTCAAGCTGGGTGACGGACAAAGCGCCCTGTCGGTGCGATGTGCCGATGCAGTCAGATCCCGTATCCCCGCCACCGATCACAATCACATGCTTGCCGCCAGCCAGAATGGGTTTGTTATCAAGCGGTGATTCCTTCGATACGCGGCGGTTCTGCTGCGGCAGGAAATCCATGGCGGGATGGATGCCGGATAGCTCCCGTCCCGGAACCGGAAGGTCGCGTGGTTTCTCGGCACCACCGGTCAACAGCACCGCGTCAAAACTGTCCACCAGTTGCCTGGCATCCTGGGTGACACCAATGTGGGCCCCGTAGTGGAACGTCACACCTTCGGCTTCCATCTGGGTCACTCGGCGGTCAATATGGTGCTTCTCCATCTTGAAATCCGGAATGCCGTAGCGCAAGAGACCGCCCACCTTGCGGTTCTTCTCGAAGAGATGAACGCTGTGGCCAGCGCGCGCCAACTGCTGAGCGGCAGCTAGTCCTGCCGGACCACCGCCAACAATCGCAATTTTTTTTCCGGTTTTTTCGGCCGCCACTTCCGGCTTGATCCAGCCCTCGCTCCAGGCGCGGTCCACGATGGCGCATTCAATGGATTTGATGGTGACCGGATTGTCATCAATATTCAGCGTGCAGGACGCCTCGCAGGGCGCCGGGCAAATGCGGCCGGTGAACTCGGGAAAATTATTGGTGGAATGCAGGTTGCGCGAGGCCTCCTCCCACCGGTTGTTGTAAACTAGGTCATTCCAGTCCGGGATTTGGTTGTTGACCGGGCAGCCATTGTGGCAATAGGGAATGCCGCAATCCATGCAGCGCGCTGCCTGATTGCGCGTGCCCTCTTCCGATAGCGGAATGACAAACTCGTTGTAGTGGCGCACCCGGTCAGAAGCCGGCACATACTTCCGCTCCTGCCTGTCAATCTCAAGAAATCCTGTGACTTTTCCCACTATGCGCCCCTCTTCACACCGATGGTCATGCCATCGCTTGTCTCCTGCGCTTTTTCCAGATCTGCCAAGGCGCGGGCATATTCAACCGGCATCACCTTCACAAACTTCGGCAGGAAAAGCGACCAGTTGTCGATGATGTCCCGTGCCCGTGACGAGTTGGTGTATTTGCAATGCCGCGACAGCAACTCGAAAATCCGTGTGGCATCATTCTTGTCCATGTGGGCAGTGACATCGACAAGCCCATGAGCCTCCAGATCACCGCCATGATGATGCAGGCGTTCGATCGTGGCTTCCTCATCGGGAACGGGTTGCAAGTCAACCATGGCGAGATTGCAGCGCTGGGCGAAGTCGCCCGTTTCGTCGAGCACGTAAGCCACGCCACCCGACATGCCGGCGGCAAAGTTGCGGCCCGTATCGCCGATCACCAGCACGCAGCCCCCCGTCATGTATTCGCAGCCGTGATCGCCAACCCCTTCAACGACAGCAACGGCACCAGAGTTGCGCACCGCGAAACGCTCGCCCGCAACGCCACGCAAATAGCACTCGCCCGTGATGGCGCCATACAAGACCGTGTTGCCCACGATGATGGATTTTTCCGGCACGAAACCGATCTTGTCATGGGGCTTGATGATCAGCTTGCCACCGGAAAGGCCCTTGCCGACGTAATCATTGGCCTCGCCTGTTAAATCCAGCGTCACACCATGGGCTGCCCAGGCGCCAAAGCTTTGTCCCGCAACGCCCGAGAGCTTGACTGTGATCGTATCTTCGGGAAGGCCGGCGTGGCCGTAACGCTTCGCCACTTCACCAGACAGCATGGCCCCTGCCGTGCGGTCTGAATTGCGGATCGCCGTTTCAATGACCACCGCCTTTCCGGACCCAAGCGCAGGTTTTGCCTGTTCAATCAGCTTGCGATCAAGAATGTGGTCGATGCCATGGTCCTGAGTTGTAACTCTCTTCGTCGCAATCGGTCCCTGAACGTCAGCCTTGGCAAAAACTTTCGAGAAGTCGAGGCCCTTGGCCTTCCAATGGCTGATGGCCTCCTGCTGGTTGAGCCACTCGGTAGCTCCGATCAGTTCATTGTAGGTCTTGATGCCCATAGCCGCCATCAGTTCGCGGAGTTCCTCGGCGACGAAGAAGAAATAATTGATCACATGCTCAGGTTGGCCCTTGAAGCGTTTGCGAAGCTCCGGGTCCTGTGTCGCGACGCCAACCGGGCAGGTGTTCAGATGGCACTTCCGCATCATGATACAGCCAGCGGCAATGAGGGGTGCTGTCGCAAAGCCAATTTCATCGGCGCCAAGAATTGCGGCTATCAAAACATCGCGGCCCGTGCGGATGCCGCCATCGACCTGCACGGCGATGCGGCCCCGCAGATCATTGGCAACCAATGTCTGCTGGGTTTCAGCCAGCCCGATTTCCCAAGGCGAACCCGCATGCTTGATGGAAGTCAACGGCGAGGCACCCGTGCCGCCTTCATATCCTGATATTGTCACATGGTCCGCATGGGCTTTCGAAACACCGGCGGCCACCGTTCCAACCCCTACTTCGGATACCAGCTTCACCGAAACCTGGCCCGCCGGATTGACGTTCTTCAAATCGAAAATCAGCTGGGCCAGATCCTCGATGGAATATATGTCGTGGTGCGGCGGGGGCGAGATCAAGCCCACACCCGGCGTTGAATGGCGCACTTTGGCAATCACGCTGTCAACCTTATGGCCCGGCAGTTGCCCGCCCTCGCCGGGCTTGGCGCCCTGGGCCATCTTGATCTGCATCATGTCGGAATTGACGAGATATTCCGCTGTCACGCCAAAGCGGCCAGAGGCCACCTGCTTGATGGCCGAGCGCATGGAATCACCATTGGGCAGCGGCTTAAAGCGATCCGCTTCTTCGCCACCTTCGCCTGTGTTGGATTTGCCGCCAATGCGGTTCATGGCGATGGCCAATGTCGTGTGTGCCTCGCGGCTGATGGAACCAAACGACATGGCCCCCGTCGAGAACCGCTTGACGATGGACTTGGCAGATTCCACTTCTTCGAGTTCAACGGGCTTCACGCCCATCTCCTCGGCGGTCTTGATTTTGAACAGCCCGCGCATGGTTTTAAGACGTTCGGCCTGCTCGTTCACATGGCGGGCAAAGGCCCGGTACTTGTCAACCGAATTGCCGCGCACCGCATGCTGCAAATTGGAAACAGTATCAGCATTCCACACATGGGCCTCGCCCCGGACACGCAACGCATAATCACCGCCCACATCAAGGGCAGTCTTGTAAACCGGGCTCGCGCCAAAGGCATCGTCATGCCGGCGGAAAGCTTCCTCGGCGATTTCGGCGAGGCCCACACCCTCGATCTGGGTGGCCGTGCCCGTGAAGTATTTGTTCACGAAATCGGTTGAAAGGCCGATGGCATCGAATATCTGCGCCCCGCAATAGGACTGGTAAGTCGAGATGCCCATCTTGGACATCACTTTGAGAATGCCCTTGTCCACCGCCTTGATATAGCGCTTCACCGCTTCATAGGGCGTGACGTCCTCTTCCAGATCAGCGGCCATGCCTTCCAGCGTTTCAAAGGCCAGATAGGGGTTAATGGCTTCCGCCCCATACCCAGCCAATGTGCAGAACTGATGCACTTCGCGGGGCTCACCCGATTCAATCACAAGCCCCACGGAGGTGCGAAGGCCCTTCCGGATCAGAAAGTGGTGCGTGGCGGATGTCGCCAGCAACGCGGGAATTGGAATGCGCTCGGCTGACACCGCGCGGTCCGAGAGGATGATGATGTTGTAGCCATCCTTCACGGCGCGCTCGGCCAGGGCGCACACGCTGTCGAGTGCCGCCTCCATATATTCAACGCCATTCGCCACATCATAGGTGATGTCGATGGTGGCGGTGCGGAACGGGTTGGCGCTCACGGCACCAATGGTGCGAATGCGCTCAAGATCGTCATTGGTGAGAATGGGCTGCGAAACTTCCAGCCGCATATGCGTGGACGTGCCCTCAAGGTCGAGAAGATTTGGCCTCGGTCCAATGAAGGATACCAGCGACATCACCAGCTCCTCGCGGATCGGATCAATCGGGGGGTTGGTCACCTGGGCGAAATTTTGCTTGAAATAGGTATCCAGCATCTTGGCGCGGTCCGACAGCACCGAAATTGGCGCGTCATTGCCCATGGAACCCAGCGCTTCCTGACCCGTCTGCGCCATGGGCGCCATCAGGATTTTCAAATCTTCCTGGGAATAGCCAAACGCCTGCTGGCGATCCAGCAGCGGCACGGCGATCTTGGGCCGCCGGGTTTTTGCTTTCGGCAAATCGCGGAGCACAACTTGCGTGCGTTTGAGCCAGTCCTTGTAGGGGTGGGCGGTTGAAAGCGCCTTTTTCAGCTCATCATCAGAGATGATGCGCTTTTGCTCGAGATCAATGAGCAGCATTTTACCGGGCTGCAAGCGCCACTTGTGGGTGATGCGTTCCTCGGCAAATTGCAGGCAGCCCATTTCCGAGGCGAGCAAGACGAAGCCATCATCCGTGGTGAGATAGCGCGCCGGGCGCAGGCCGTTGCGGTCAAGGGTTGCGCCGATCAGGCGACCATCGGTGAAGGTCATGGCAGCAGGGCCATCCCACGGCTCCATGATGGCGGCGTGGTGCTCATAAAAAGCGCGGCGGTCTTCATCCATCAGGGGATTGCCAGCCCAGGCTTCCGGTATCAGCATCATCATCGCGTGCGGCAGGGAATAGCCACCCATGGTCAGGAATTCGAGGGCGTTGTCAAAGCATGCCGTATCCGATTGGCCCTCGTAGGAGATGGGCCACAGCTTCGACAGGTCTTCACCCAGCACTTTTGATTTCATGTTTGCCTGGCGCGCCGCCATCCAATTGAAATTGCCGCGCACGGTGTTGATTTCACCGTTATGGCAGACAAAGCGGTAGGGGTGGGCCAGCGGCCAGCTCGGAAATGTGTTGGTTGAAAAGCGTTGGTGGACGAGGGCCAGCGCGGACTCAATGCGCGGATCAACCAAGTCCTTGTAGTAAGAGCCCAGATCCTTGCCGAGCACCAGGCCCTTGTAAACAATCGTGCGACTGGAAACCGAGACGGGATAATAGGTGCGGGCCTTCGCCCCCAGAACTTCCAGCACCCGGTTTGAAACGACCTTGCGGCACACAAAAAGTTTGCGCTCAAAATGGCTTTCATCCCGGATTGTGGGACCGCGGCCAATGAACACCTGCCGATGGAAAGGCTCGGTGCCCTTGACCGAATATCCGAGGACGGATGAATCAACCGGAACATCGCGCCAGCCCAGAACCTTGAGGCCTTCTTCGCGCGTGGTTTCCCACCAGATGCGCTCGATGTCCTGGCGGTAAATGGTTTCGCGCGGCATGAAGAGATAGGCCACGCCATAGGACTGGGGTGCCGGCAGGTCAAAGCCCAGGCGCCCAGCTTCTTCCGAAAAGAAACCATGGGGGATCTGCAGCATCATGCCAGCGCCATCGCCCGCCTTGGGATCGGCGCCAACAGCGCCGCGATGCTCAAGGTTCTTGAGGATGCGCAAGCCATCGTCAATGGTGCGGTTGCTCTTGATGTTGTTGATGTTGACAATGAGGCCAATGCCGCACGCATCATGCTCGTTGCGGGGATTATACAGGCCGTTCGCCTCAGGCATTCCCTCAGGCGGCAAATGGCTTAGCGCGCTCATCGCAATTGTCCTCCTCCAACGTCTCGTCTCTGCCTTGGGGTTTGATCTTGAGGAAGGGCCGCCAGGCGGCAACCAGAACCTTGTTTTCAGGATCAAACTCTAAAGGCGTTCTATCCGCCCGAGCCTGCCCTTATTTACGTTTCTTGGTCTTGGGCTTGATCAGACAAATGGCATCGGCAGCAATTTTCGCCGTCGCTTTCAGATTTGTTGTGGTCGTATTCCGGTTCATCCGGGTTCACAAGTCCAAAAATTCCACTATAAAGGACAGCGATACTGTCCTTTCCGCAAAATGGCAGAAGTTTGAGAATTGCGCAAGGAAAGATTCTTTTTTCTGCACAATACGCAATAAAATTTCGCGATGGTATTTGAGGCCTCGACCTTTGTGATTCGAGAAGCTAGGGAAAGCTCATGAATTTTGCATCTGACAATGTTTACGGCGTTCATTCCCAAATCATCAATGCCCTCGCCGAAGTGAACTCCGGAACGGCCCCTTCCTACGCGAACGATGACTATTCGAAAAAGTCCGAGGAAAAACTTTCCGAGGTTTTTGACAGGGAAGTGCGGGCCTTCCTGGTCACCACCGGCACCGCGGCAAATGGCTTGTCACTTTCAACAATCACGCCCGGCTACGGCGCGATCCTGTGCCATACGGAATCGCATATTTTTTGGGATGAGTGCAACTCGCCTGAATTGTTTACAGGTGGCGCCAAGATCATGGGACTTTCAGCACCTGGCGGAAAACTCACGCCTGCGATCATTGACGCAAAGCTCAAGACCCTTGTTCGCAATACCCATGATCCAAAACCCAAGGGTGTTTCGATCACCAATGCAAGTGAACTGGGCACAGTTTATTCGCCGGCCGAAACACAGGCGATTTCCGATCTCATTCGTCCGAGAGGCATGAAGCTCCACCTGGATGGTGCGCGCTTTGCCAATGCGGTTGCGGGACTCAATTGTTCGCCGGCGGATTTGACGTGGAAATCCGGCGTGGATGTCATGTCTTTTGGCGCCACCAAGAATGGCGCCATGATGCTGGAGGCTGTGGTGTTTTTCGACGCCAGTCTGGCGGAAGAGTTTAGCCACCGGCGCATGCGCGCAGGCCAGCTGGTGTCCAAAGGCCGCTATTTGGGCGCGCAAATGCTGGCTTATTTGAAAGATGGCCTGTGGCTCGAGAATGCCCGGACCGCAAATGGCCTGGCGCGCGAATTGGCCGAGGGACTATTGAGACATGCCAATATTCGCATTCCCAACCCCATGCAGGCCAATGAGGTTTTTGCGGTGTTGCCCCGCTCCCTGAGTGAGAAGCTTTTGGCCTCCGGCGCCAAATTTTACGGTTGGGCCGATGATAGCCTTGCTGCGGACGAAACATTGGCCCGCTTCGTTTTATCCTTCGCAACACCGGCCGGGGACGTCAAAAAGTTCCTCGGACTGGTGAAGGAACTAAACGCTTAAGGGGCGCTTTCAACAAGCGCCCCTCTATTCAATCAGGCAGCTTTTTTCGCCTCGATAACCTTCTGTTCATTGCCGCTGCGAATGGCAATGGTGCGCGGCTTCAGGGCTTCTGGAATTTCGCGTTTCAGCGAAATATGCAGCAAACCGCTCGTTAGATCGGCTCCTGTCACTTCAACGTGATCAGCCAACTGGAAGCGCCGCTCAAAATTGCGGGCGGCGATGCCTTGGTGCAAGTATTCGCTCTTAACCTCAGGTTTGTCGGACTTTTTGCCCGTAACCGTCAGGGCGTTGCCCTTGACTTCAAGGTTAACATCGGCGGCGGAAAATCCCGCAATTGCGATGGTAATCCGGTATTCATCGTCGCCGACGCGCTCGATATTGTAAGGCGGATAGGCCGGCGCTTCAAAACTCGCAGCATCATCAAGCATTTGAGCGAGGCGGTCAAAACCAATACTGGACCGGTAAAGTGGTGTAAAATCAAACATTTAACATTCTCCTTGAGCAATGTGTTAGGGATGGACCCACAATTGGCATCCACCTCCCCAGAGATAATTTTGGTTTTGCCAAATACAAGGGGCACCTCTTACGAAAATGAATTGAAAATGAATGGCCTCTTCGGATTGTGTTCAAGTTCAGTGTTCTAGTTTGTGGTCATCGATGGCCAAGAAGGCCGTCCCAACAAACGAAACGCGAAACCCTGGAGAAGAAAATGATTATCAAGTCCCTTATCGCCACCGCCGCAGTAGCCGCATCCCTCACCGTTCTGGCCCCGGTTGAAAAGGCCGAAGCAAAAGTCAACGTCGATATCAACCTCGGCCTCGGCGGCGGTTACTATCCTGACTATGGCTATGGCGGCTACTATCCGGTGATCGACCCTGGTTATGGCGGCGGCTACGGCATCAGCTGCCACAAGGGCAAGAAGATCGTAAAGTGGGCCGGCTTCCACAACGTGCATCCTGTGGATTGCAGCGCGCCAGTCTATAAGTACAAGGCCTGGAAATTCGGCAACCCATATCGTGTAAAGGTCAACGTTCATGGCGACATCATCCAGGTGAAGCCACTGTTCTGAGATGAGTTTCAAAAGCCCGGAACGCAAAACCAGCGTTCCGGGCTTTTCCTGCCCAATATGAATGGCAGATGAACGGGTCCTTCAGTTCCCCTTCAGCAAGATTCTGCCATGATGTATTCTTATAAGGCCAAGGGGCCTCAATTTTGAGAAGGGCGGATATCATGATCAAGAAATTTCTGATTGTTGCAGGCCTGATGGCCGCGTTTGCCGCTTCAGCGCAAGTTGCCGAAGCCAAAGTCAACGTCACTATCGGCGTGGGCGGCTTTCCCGCCTATTGCGAATACCGTTATGACCCAATCCATTGCCGTGGCTACGGTTTTGGCCACCGTTATCGTCCCAGTTATCCGCTATATGACGATTATGACGACTACCCCGATTCCAGCGACAGAATTTCCTGCCGCGAAGCCCGCTGGATCGTGAGCGAGCGCGGCTATCGCCGAGTTTCCACCGTCGAATGCCGCGGCTCCTCCTATACTTTTGTGGCGCAAAAACGCGGCAGAAATTTTCAGATCAAGGTTCATTCCTATAGCGGCGATATTATTTCCATCCGCCGGGTCAGGTGAAGGAGACTATGATGTTACAGCGCATCCTCACAGTTGCGGCCCTTTCGGTCGCCATCAGCGCCTCACTTGCGCCAAATTCCGCCGAAGCAGGCGAACGCTGGCGGCTTAAATTCTTTCTTCCCCAATTTTACACCTATGAGGAAGATGATATTTACGCCTATGAGCCTGACTTCGAGGATGAGCGCTATTATGAGCCGAAATATACGGACCCGGACGATGAGCCAGAATATGTAACGCCAAAACAGAAAAAAAAGAAAAAAACTGCAACTACCGTTGCCCAACCTCCGGTCAAAAAGAAACTGGTTTCTGTCGAGAAAAAACCTGCCGCAACAACCGCTGCAGCAGCTGCGACAACACCCGCGACAGTAGCGGCAACGACAAAAATTTCGCCCGCAGGAATGAGTTGTGACAAGGCCGGACAGATCATAACAGGCTATGGCTTCACCAGCGTAAAACCGCAGAGTTGCACGGGTAAAGTCTACGCCTTCAATGCCACCCGCAGCGGAAAAAATTATCTGGTCAAGCTCAGCGCCGCCAACGGCGAGTTAACCGAAGTCAAAAAGATTCGATAAGCAGTCGGAGTTGCTTGCCGTATCAAGGCCTCTGCTTTAGAGCAGGGGCCCATGGAACTTGTGTCAACCCCGGATAATCCAGCGCCGCCCGGCGCGCACTGCACGACCGTCATGACAGGTGACGGCATCAGCTTGCGCACCATGTCGGCACGGGTCGCAAATTCCAAAGGCACCGTCGTCGTTTTTGGTGGACGCGCTGACTTCATGGAGCGCTACTTCGAAACCATGCGCGATCTCATGGGCCGCGGCTACTGCGTGGCTTCACTTGACTTGCGTGGCCAGGGCGGCTCCCAGCGCATCACAACAAATCCGTTGCGCGGGCACATCAACCGTTTCGCGGAATATGACGAGGACGTAAGAAGCTTCATGACCCAGGTTGTGTTGCCCGATTGCCCGCCGCCATATTTTGCCTTGGCACACTCCACCGGCGGGAACATTATCTTGCGCGCCATCCGCCAGCGCAACTGGTTCAAGAAAACCGTGATTGTTTCCCCGCTCATTGATCTCAATTATGGCGCGTGGCCAGTGCTTGCCGCGCGGTTTTTGACGCGGCTTTTCAGCGTAGTGGGATTGGGTTGGTTATTCCTGCCCGGACGACCAAAAGGCCCCATGGGACGTAACGATTTTACGGGCAATCCCCTAAGTCTTGATCAGCGCCGCTGGAACCGCGACTGCGCGGTACTTGAGGCCAATCCCAAGCTTGGCATAGGTGGCCCAACCTACAAATGGCTGCGGGCAGCGCTGGATGCCATTGCTGTGTTGCGACGCATGAAACGAACGACAGCGTTGCGCTGCCCGGTCCTGATTGTCATGGCAGGCCAGGATAACATCGTCGACAACGATGCAACGCGCGGCTTTGCCCAGAGGGTGCCTGGTGTCTCACTCACCGTTATTCGTGAGGCCTTGCATGAAATTCTCCTCGAAAGGGACGAAGTCCGGGCCCAGTTCTTTGCCGCCATGGATGCCTTTCTGGCCGACAGCACCTAGCTGGACTTTGACGCAATTCCGTAAATTGCCTTCCGCATGGAGCCATGCTATGGCCCCAGCAACCCCACCCAAACAAGAAAGTTCCGGCGCCTCATGAATTTGCGCAACATTGCGATTATTGCCCACGTTGACCACGGCAAGACCACCATGATCGACCGTCTCCTGTCCCAATCGGGATCCTTCCGCGAGAACCAGAAAGTGGCTGAACGCGCCATGGATTCAAATGACCTTGAGCGTGAGCGTGGCATTACGATTCTGGCCAAGGTCACTTCGCTGCAATGGAAAGACACCCGCATCAACATCGTCGATACGCCGGGACACGCTGATTTCGGTGGTGAAGTTGAGCGCATTCTCAACATGGTGGATGGCGCCGTGCTGCTGGTGGATGCCGCCGAAGGCCCCATGCCGCAAACCAAGTTTGTGCTGCAAAAGGCCTTGAAAATTGGCCTCCGCCCCATCGTTTGCATCAACAAGATTGACCGTCCCGATGAGCGCCACACGGAAGTGGTGAACGAGGTGTTCGACCTGTTTGCGGCCCTTGAAGCAAGCGAAGAACAGCTCGATTTTCCGATTATCTATGGCTCGGCCAAGCACGGCTGGATGTCCAAGACGGCCGCGAAATCCGAAGACACCATGGCGCCCCTTTTCGATCTCATCGTGTCCCATTTCAATCCGCCCGTCATTGAGGAAGGTCCCTTCCGCATGCTGGTAACGACAATTGAGGCCAATCCGTTTTTGGGCCGCGTGCTGACAGGCCGCGTGCGTTCAGGTTCCGTCAAGGCCAATCAGGCCGTTCGTGCGCTGGGACAAGATGGCAAGGTTGTTGAGCAGGGCCGCATTTCAAAAGTTCTGGCCTTCCGTGGCCTTGAACGTGTGCCGGTTGACGAATGTTTTGCGGGTGACATCGTGGCAATCTCCGGTCTCACCACATCCACCGTGGCAGACACGATCTGCGATCCCTCAGTAAATGAGCCCATCGCCGCCCAACCGATCGATCCGCCAACCCTGACCATGACGTTTCGCATCAATGACGGCCCGCTTGCCGGCAAGGAAGGCGACAAGGTGCAAAGCCGCGTCATTCGTGAACGCCTGTTGCGCGAAGCCGAAGGCAATGTGGCCTTGAAGGTCACTCCTTCTGAAAATGAAACCGATGCCTTCGAAGTGGCGGGCCGGGGTGAATTGCAGCTCGGAATCCTGATTGAAACCATGCGGCGCGAAGGCTTTGAGCTGACCGTAGGCCGTCCCCGGGTGGTTTTCCGCACCGATGAGTCAACTGGCGAAAGACTGGAGCCTATTGAAGAGGTCATCGTTGACGTCGATGAGGCCTATTCCGGCATTGTGGTGCAGAAACTCTCCGAGCGGCGCGCCGAAATGCGCGATATGCGCCCCTCAGGCGCTGGCCGCCAGCGGCTGGTGTTCCATGCGCCAACCCGGGGCCTCATCGGCTATCAGGGTGAATTGATGTCGGACACACGCGGCACAGCCATCATGAACCGCCTGTTCCACGCCTATGCACCTTATGTGGGCGATATTCCGGGCCGCCATACGGGCGCACTTCTCTCGAATGGTGATGGGGAAGCGGTGGCCTACGCCATTTTCAACCTGCAGGATCGCGGACCCATGTTTATTGAGCATGGAACCAGGGTCTATGCCGGCATGATCATCGGCGAGCATACCCGTGGCAATGACCTTGAGCTCAATGTGATCAAGGGCAAGAAACTCACCAACGTGCGCGCCTCCGGCAAGGATGAGGCGGTTGTGCTGACACCCCCAATCAAGATGTCCCTGGAAAAGGCGCTGGCCTATGTGGGCGACGACGAGCTGGTGGAAATCACGCCCAAATCCATCCGGCTGCGCAAAATCTATCTCGATGCCAATGAGAGGAAGCGCATGAGCCGCGCCAAGGAAGCAGCCGATGTCGCCTGACCCAGCAGACTCGTTATCCGTGGATCAGACCTTCTTCCTGTGCAAGGCCTAGTGGATAGGACGTGTGCGGATTGTGCTTCCTCAGAGCCTCGAGGATCGACCTTGCCTTGGCGCAATCATCATGCATCTGGCGCTGCAGGTCTTCGACTGAATTGAATTTCCTGTCCGGCCGGATGAAGTCGATAAACTCCACCGCCAGGGTTCGGCCATAAATGTCGGCGTCGAAGTCCAGAATATGGACTTCGAGAAAAATGCGTGTAGTTTCAAATGTCGGACGGTCGCCGAAATAGCCGGCCCCGCTCCAAGATGCGCTGCCAGAAACCTCGCCATCGCGAACACGCACGGCATAGATGCCGCGAAAGGGTTCGGTGCCCGGGTCAACGATGATATTTGCTGTCGGAAATCCGATGCTGCGGCCCCGCTGGTCGCCGTGCACGACCTCGCCCAGGACGGTCCAGTGGTAACCAAGCTCGCGGGCCGCCGCCGCCATGTGGCCACGGCGCAAGCTGGAGCGGATGGAGCTTGAGGAAAAAGGCGAATGGCCGTCACCCTCGTCGGAAACCTGGTCAACAATGGTTACGGTAAAACCGGATTTCTTCCCCATGGCTTTCAATATGGAAGGATTGCCCTTGCGTCCCCGGCCGAAATGAAAATCATAACCCGTCACCACATGGGCCACGGCCAAGTGATCTATCAGATAACGCTCGACAAAAGCTTCTGGCTCCAACGCGGCCAGATGCTTGCCGAAGGTCAGGTTCAAAACAAATGACGCACCAAGCGCTGCCGCCAATCTCGCCTTCAGGGGTGCGGGCGTCAACCGAAACACCGGCTCGTCGGGCCTGAAGAAACTTCGCGGGTGCGGCTCGAAGGTGACAATTCCCCACGGCACTCTGCGGCGCACTGCCTCGCCTTGCGCCACGCGCAACAACTCCTGATGGCCGCGGTGCAGCCCATCGAAATTGCCAATGGCCACTACTGCGTTGCGGAAATTCTTGGGGACAGGCTCATTGCCCTTGAGCAGTTGCATTGGAACTCACTTTGCCTTTGTGGCGGTAAGCAGCATAGTTTCTGCGGCGCTGCAACACAAATGCTAGTCCCAGGCGAGGTGATCCAGGGTTTTTCTGATTCTGGCTTGTGGAACAAGGCGTTGAACAAGGGCCTCTGCTGCCTGGAGCCCTTTTGAGGCGTCCGTCACCCCGCTGGCGATTAGCACCACATCGCAGCCAAAATCGGCGGCTCCCTTGATGTCGGTTTCAGGCCCATCGCCTATGGCAAGTATCCGGTATTTGGGAACTTCCAGTTTTGCCTGGTCAGTGGCCAGTTTGTAGGCCAGTTCATAAATGGGGGCATAGGGCTTGCCGGCCATGAGCACACTGCCGCCCATGGCGGAATATTTTTCGGCGAGCGCTCCGGCGCAATAGAGAAGCTTGTCGCCTTTGCGAACCACCTTATCTGGATTGGCGCAGATCATCTCCAGATTCAACGCCTTCGCGTGCTCCAGTATCTGGCCGTAATCATCGGGTGTTTCCACTTCGTCGTTAACCAGGCCAGTGCAAAGCACAGCATTGGCATGCTGCAAACTTACGCGCTCTACCGACGTGCCTTCAAATATGGAGAGGTCGCGAGTCGGCCCCAGATGATAGACTTTACCCCGCGCATGGGACGTCATCAGGGTCTGCGTAACGTCACCGGAGGTGACAATAGCGTCGTAGCATTCGTTGGGAACTGCGATCTCAGCGAGCTGGCGGGCCACACCTTTTGATGTGCGCGGAGAATTGGTGACCAGCACCACAATGCCACCAGCATTTCGATGCTGGATAAGCGCCTGGGTTGCCGCATCATGTGAAATGAAACCATTGTGAATCACCCCCCAGACGTCGCAGAACCAAATGGGATATTGCTCCGAAAATTTTTCCATGTTGCCTCAGGCGGCGGCGCTCAAGTCGGCGGCGGCGGCAACTCCCGCGCCAAGTTTTACGCGCCGGGGTGGCGCGAAGAAT
Organism: Rhodobiaceae bacterium; assembly: GCA_009885825.1. GTDB lineage: Bacteria > Pseudomonadota > Alphaproteobacteria > Rhizobiales > Aestuariivirgaceae > Aestuariivirga. The sequence goes on from VFJY01000137.1 coordinate 28,865, forward strand.
GATCCAGCAGCATAGCGGGCGATTTGCGCCGTGGATGCCGCTTGGGCTGAACTCGCCACATCGGTTAGCACAACCTGAAACTGCAGCCCGCGAGCAGCCTGCAAAAAGGCGGGCCACGCCGCATCCACACCGAAGCCGGATTCAACGGATTTCGCATCAATGCCAATGAAGAGCACGCCGAGCTGGCGCAGGGATGCAAGATCAAGACCCGCAACGGAAGCGTCGGTCACCGCCATGGCGGCGCCCATGCGGGCAATGGTGGCAAGCCCGGCTATTCCGGCCTCGCTCAGCTTTCCCAAAGCATCATGGGTGATTTCAAACACCACGCCGTCCGCCACATCGCCGGCATCGCCAAGCGAGTCTGCGATTGCGGCAAGCGATGCGGCACTCATCAGCGTTGCCGCGCCAATTGGCAGCAACATCTTCATGGCGGGATGCTTGATGCGCAACCGCCGCAAGAGTGGAACCGCCTGGCTGATCACCAGCAAGTCCAGCGAAGGCCGCAGACCACTTCGATCAGCATTTGAAACAAGCCTTTTAAAATCTATTTCCTCGCCATCTGCCACGGCCATGCTGAACCGGGCGCGGTAGTGGGCGGTGGTGTTGGTGGACAGGTCAATGATGGGTTCCAGCAAAAAACCGAGCTGATCACGGGGCGGCGCTGGTTGTGGGTTGTCAAAAAACGCCGATGGTTGCGGCTCACCATGCTCACGCATATTTGCAGTCGCCGCTTCATAGCGCCGGTTCAACTCGTGAAGTTCCGCGCGATTGGCGGCAGCTGAATCCTGTTGGTTCTTTTCAGCCAGTTCGGCGCGGCGTCTGAGATCGGATATTTCGCGCTCGAACAGGTCTGCGTGGACAAATGTCTGTCGGAATTTCGCATCTGCGGCGCGTTTCTCAAGGGCCATGCTTCTGACAGCGGACTGAAGCGTCCTGCCTTTCATCCAGCCAACAGACAGAAGCAGGAGCTGCGAAAGAGCCAAGGCAAGAAAAGCCAAAGACACAGCTTCGGCCTGGTAACTTTCAGCCACCAGAACAAATACGCCACAGGCAATTGCCAAACCCGCCAACACCGCAACAAGAAAAACAATGGGCCATCCACGCGACTGCATCACTTGGCTCGTATCCCCTCTCGCCAGTCGAATCAACCTGTGGCGAGACTAACCCAGTCTCCCGCCCGAGGGAATCGGATTTCAGAAAGTTCCCACGGTCAGATCAGGCTACCGACTTCAGGACTTTCGGCATCTTGTCACTAAATATCTCATCAATGTGGTTTTCGGTCAGCATCAGGGGCGGTGAAAGGGCGATGGTGTCACCCGTGATGCGGATCATGAAGCCAAAGTCATGGAAGGCCTTTTCCATGGCTCTATAAGCCCGAAGCCCGGGTGAACCTTCGATTGGTTTCAGGTCAATTCCACACACGATCCCGAGGGTTCTGATGTCCTCCACCAGCGGATTGCCTCTGAGCGCCATGACTGCATCGGCAAACGCGCCTTCGAGCTTGCGGGCATTTTCAAACAACTGCTCGTCCCTGTAAAGGTCCATGGTGGCAACACCGGCGGCGGCGGCAATCGGGTGGCCTGAATAGGTATAGCCATGGAACAGTTCGATGGCGTGGTCTGGCCCGTTCATGAAGGCATCATAGATGCACTGGCGCACCATCACGCCGCCCATCGGCACTGTGCCGGAAGTCACACCCTTGGCAAACGTGATCATATCGGGAATCACGCCGAAACGCTCGGCGGCGAAGGCATAGCCCAAACGGCCGAAGCCCGTGATCACTTCATCAAATATCAAGAGGATGCCATGCTTGTCGCAGATCTCGCGCAGGCGCATCAGATAGCCTTTTGGCGGCGGCAATACGCCAGTGGAACCGGCCATGGGTTCAACAATCACTGCTGCAATGGTTGAGGCATCGTGAAGCGCCACGAGCCGCTCCAGCTCATCGGCGTAGTGCATGCCAAACTCAGGCTCACCCTTGGTGAAGGCCTGTTCCTTGCGGTTGTAAGTGTGGGGCAAATGATCAACGCCAGCCAGCATAGCGCCAAACATCTTGCGGTTGCCCACCATGCCGCCCACGGAAATGCCGCCGAAATTCACGCCATGATAGCCGCGCTCGCGGCCAATCAGGCGGGTGCGGCTGGCCTGGCCTCTGATGCGCTGATACGCGAGGGCAATTTTCAGGGCCGAATCGGCCGCCTCCGAACCGGAATTGCAGAAGAAGGCATAGTTCAGATCGCCCGGCGCCATGGTGGCAAGCCTTGACGCAAGCTCAAATATTTTCGGATGGCCGTATTGGAAAGTTGGCGCGAAATCAAGCTCAGCGGCGGATTTTTGGATGGCCGCCACAATGGGTTCACGGCAATGGCCAGCATTGGTGCACCACAGGCCAGCAGAGCCGTCAAGAATGGGACGGCCTGCCATATCGAAATAATGCATGTCCTTGGCGCGGGCGATCATCCGCGGGCGCTGCTTGAAGGCCCGGTTCGGGGTGAAGCCCATCCAGAAAGACTCAAGATTGTTAGGGGAGGCCTCCCATGTCTTGGTGTCTGAATGGATTTGCGGTTTGTTCATGACAGTTCTCCGGCTATTGTTCGCGTCACTGTAGCAGAAACCGGCGCATGAAGGAAACAGACCAGAGTTGCTTATTGCCCCCAGCCAGATTTCAGGCGATTGTGGTGCTGATTTGCGCGGGAGGCTCGATGCGATGTTGAAAGTTTTTTCGCTGATCTTTTTGTTGTCGTCGGTTCCGGCGGTCGCTGGTGAGATCGCTGATGCAGGTCAGGCTGCTGAACAACTTGCCGCCGAGGGCAAATTCGACGAAGCGTTTCAGGCCATCGAAACCGCCCGGGAAAAGCTGTGGAACCAGTCGCCTTTAACCTTCCGCAAAACCATATTCGTGGCCTCGGATCCCAGTGGCTTTGGCATGTTCGACATGCGCGAGACCAACGTGTTCAAGCGTAGCGAGCCGCTCATCATTTATACGGAGCCTTTCGGGTTTGCCTATGGGCGGGATGGACAGATGTTTGTCACCGACATGGCGCTGGATTTCGAAATTCGGGACGCGGCAGGCGCCAGCGTTGCCGCCCAGGAAAATTTTGGCAACTGGGCCTTGCGGAGCCGCGTTGCCAACAAGGAGTTCATGGGCAAGCTGAATTATGATTTCTCCGGGCTTGAGCCGGGTGATTACGAAGTCACCACAACTGTGCGCGACAAGAATTCCGACAAACGGGCTTCGTTTGGGATGAAATTCAAATTGTTGCCGTAAAGCAAGGACAGGATCACTACATGTCATCAGTTTCAAATATTATCGCCGGCGGCCTGATTGGCTTGGGCGTTGCCAGTGGCGGGTTTTTGGCGGGCGAGTCGCTTGTCAAGAGCCGTCTGGGATTTCGCACGGTTACGGTGAAGGGCCTATCGGAGCGCGAGGTGAAAGCCAATATCGGTTTCTGGCCGGTTCGCTTTGTGGCAACAGGCGCCAGCCTTGAGGATGCACGGGCCGCGCTGGAAACCTCCGAGAAAGCGGTCAAGTCATTTTTGAGCGACCATGGCTTCACCGAGCAGGACATGCAGGTTCAGAACATCCAGGTTGAGGATCGGGCGGGCTATAACAACCAGGGCCTGCCGCCGGAGCTCCGTTTTGTCTTGACGGAAGATCTTCTGGTCAGGTCTTCAGAGGTTGAAAAGCTTTCCAACGCGTCGCGCATGATTGGCGACCTGCTGAAATCCGGCGTGGTGTTTTCATCGGACGCCTATAATGCCGGACCTTCATTCATTTTCACCAATGTGAATGACCTCAAGGGCGAGATGCTGACCGAGGCCACCAAGCGGGCGCGCGAGGCGGCTGACAAGTTTGCCCAGGAATCGGGCGCAAGGGTCGGCGATATCCAGAGCGCCAATCAGGGCATCATCGAAATCAATCCAGCGGTCGAAATTCCCAATGACCGACCGGAAAAACAGATCGACAAGAAAGTTCGCGTGGTGACGACCATCAACTATTTCCTGTCGAATTGAGTCGCTGGCGCGAGGCGATCAACCGCAATCTCTCGGCTTCCCAGACAACATCAACTGAGAGTGGAAGCCTCGCCAGATGGGCGACCTCGCCGCGGGTAAGGCCGATGTCCTTCAGTTGATGATCATCAAGGAGATGCAATTTTAGCAAATTGCGCCTTGCACACCAGTTGCTGATGTAAAACCATAGTCTTCCAAGACCATAGGCGCTGCTCCTCGATCTTGCGGTATTCAGCACATATTCACGCATGCCCTTATCCTCATAATTGTATCTATTGTATCTATTAAGCTTACGTAAATTACTTGCAATCTAGATACAATACAGATATAATCCATGCCAAAGAGGATATTGTATCCATGACAATATGGACGCCCAAACTTACCCAAGGTAAACCTATTTATCTGGCGATTGCCGATGCCATGGCCGAGGCGATCAGGATTGGCGCTTTGCAACCTGGCGAAAAACTGCCACCGCACCGGGATCTGGCTTGGCGTCTCAAGGTGACCGTGGGCACTGTTACCCGCGCCTACAAGGAAGCCGAAATTCGCGGGCTTCTGGCAGGGGAAGTGGGGCGCGGAAGTTACGTGCGGGCGCGCACCGGCAATGCCTCAATTCCGAGCGCCGATGATCTGGCCAATGGCGTTGTTGATCTCTCACATTCCATACCGCCACCTGTTGTTACAACCGCGGAGTTTGACGCGGCTCTGGCTCATGTCATGCGCGAACCGGGCCGCCTGACGCTGCTGGATTATACACCGCCTGAAGGCTACTTGCGGCATCGCCAGATGGGAGCGCGCTGGCTGAGGCGTTGCGGCATTGAAGTCGCGGAGGCTGATGTGGTGGTTTCCGCCGGCGCTCACATGGGTTTGGTCGCCACCATACCCGACATCATCGAGGCCGGGGAAGCCGTCATGGCGGAAAATCTCAACTACCCTTCCCTGAAGCCCGCCATGAAGAGTTTGGGAATTGGGACCATTGCCTTGGAAATGGATGAGGGAGGGCTCTTGCCAGCAGCGTTTGAGCAGGCCGCCCGCGATGGCCAGTCGCGTGTGCTCTATATTGTTCCCACGCTGCAAAACCCCACCACCAGCACAATGACACGTGAGCGTCGCGAGGCCATCGTTGAAATTGCACGGCGCTACAATATCACCATTGTGGAGGATGATATCTTCAGGTTGCTGGATGAGCGCGTGCAGCCGCCGACATTCTATAGCCTGGCGCCTGAGCGAACCTTCTACATCACCAGCCTGTCAAAAACTTTGGCGCCGGGTCTTCGTGTCGGGTTTGTTGCCACGCCGCCTGGCCGGGCCCGCATGTTGCGGGTGAACCAGCAGGTGGCCAATGGGCGCGCTGTGGGGATGACGGCGGAAATGGCGCGCTATTGGCTGGAGACTGATATCGCCGACAGTGTTATCAAACGCGCGATTGCCGAGATGGCGCAGCGCCGCAAGGTTTTTCTTGATGTCTTCAAGGGCCAGCGTTTTCGCTGCGAGCCTGCCGCTCCCTATGCTTGGCTTTCATTGCCTGCTCATTGGAAACCCATGCGATTTGCCGTTGAAATCCGCAACAGGGGGGTTTACATCTCGCCAGGTTCTTCTTTTGCAATTGGGGCCCGGGCCCTGGAACAAAATATCCGCATCTGTTTTGGCCAGCCGGCAACGGCTGAAGATTTGCGCCGCGCCCTGATCAAAATTCGTGAACTGATGGCCGAAACCGAGGTGGACAATTTTGCACCGGTGGCTTAGTTCGCCTCGGCACCCAGGGTTTCGGCGACCGACCCCCGGATATCCATCAGAATCGCATCGGCCATTGCGGCCTGGCCTTCGGCGTTGGGGTGCATGGTGCCGGTGGTTTCGATGAAGATTTGGGCCGACGCTTTTTCATCGATGTAGCCCGATTTGGTCATGACCTTCTCGTTCACCGCCATATAGGCGTCATTGAAGGTTCTGACCCAGCGCTGGCGCAGCGCGTAAGGGAAGTTGTGTGTAGCTGGATCATAGGGCCGCCATTCCCGTATCTTGCCAGACCAGCTCGATTCGCAGGTCTGTGTTGGCCGTTCGGCTTTGCCCCAACAGGGTATCATCAGAACTTCTGTGGGTTCAGACATGAGCTTGGGATTTTGCGCGCAGAAGCCGTGGGCGGTGAAAATCCGGGATTCATAGACGCGGCCAGCAAATGTCCAGCCCTGATCGCCAGCGAGATCGCGCATGCGGGTGTGGAGCGTTGACAGCTGCTCATGGACAGCGTTGAGGCGGCCCGACGTGGTTGCAAGCCATGATGAAAACACATCCATGGATTGGTTGGCTGGGAACTGATCCTCGTTTTCACTTTCGCTGTCACCGGCTTCGCAAACTGATCCCGCTTCATCAACCAGCATGTCAGGATAGCTGGTGAGCACAACACGCGAGGGATCAAAGACAGGATCGCCGGAATAGAGCGGGACGGCCACCTCCAGGGCCTTGGCCAATTGCGCGTAGGCGCCGGGAAGCACATCCCGCATGTTTTCAGCGAATTGTTTTGGCGGAACTGTCGCGCCAAAGAATTTCGCCAATGTGGCTGACGTTCCCTCACGCAGGGTTGCCCAGGCCACCACGTTGGCAAAACCAATGTCATTGCCGCCGATAGACAGGAATACGTAATCGACAGTGCGGCGATACTGTTTGCCAGGGCACGTCCACAGGCTGTCAACCTGTTCCGGCTTGACCGCGCACAGTTCACGCAAGAGCCAATGGATTTGCGAATCCTTGTTGCCGCCCGCGACAAAGCGCGAGGCCGGATTCGCGGCTCCGGTCGAAGCCACACGCTCCACATATTCCTGCGGTCCCAAGATGCCATAGGCGGCGCCAGCGCCCGAGCAGGAATAACCCAGAAAAGTGACTGAACTGCGCGGATTTTCCAGGGCGATCTGCAGGGCAGCGCGCAATTGGTGGCCATAGAGCGAACGGTGGCAAAGCCGGTCCAACCACTGGGCCGAGCCACTGACATCATTGTTGAGACGGCGCGGATAGAGATTTTGATGGCGCTTGTCGGGGCCAAATTCCACCGGCACGTCGGGGTTTCCTTCGCCCGAGGCAAAGCTGTCGCCAAGGCCCACGATCAACAGATCGCGCACTTGCACCTTGAGTGAGATGGGCTGCTCGCCCACCACGCCCACGGAAACATCAGCCCCTTGGGGATAGGGAAGACTGACTTTCACTGGCTCATCGCAAGGAGCAGCGGTTGCCGCCACATCATCTACACGCCACTCGCAGATATATTCCTTGTACAGCGTGTTGGCGACAAGAGGGCGGAGCTTCAGCTCGATCTCGTGGAAGCGTGGCGTCATATAATTTTCCACGCCATCGCAGCGATCATGGAGGCGGGTTTCCGGATTCCAGCAGAGCTTGCCCTCGCCACCGGCGGCCCAGCCGCGCCAATCAAATTTAGCGCGCAAAATGCGCGAGAAAGCAATGTAACGGTCATTCAACACATGTTCGGATCCCAGCACGGAGGCCGCGTCCACCAGCAATTGTTTCTGGTCCTCGGACACCGTCTGCTCGCCCACATGGATGAGATATTGCGACCAGGCTGATTCATGGCGCTTGAAAAAACTCGCATCGCTGAACAGGCGGAAGCGGTTGGAAACCTTCCACTCGATCTGGAAGTTGGAGGTGTTGAGGATTTGGGCCTGGGCCGTAATAGTGACTGACCATAGCAAAGCCAGAACCGTTAATAATTTTTTCAAATGCTTGCCTCATTTTGACTTGGGTGACTGCTTAGCAGTCATTGCAAGACGAAATTGGGGCAGATCGCGTGAATGGTTCCCGCATCATCAAATGTCACAAACGAAAAAGTGAATTGCTCCGAAAGTTTCTTCACTTTAGATTTTTCCCGTTTGGAAAATTCAACAGGAGATGGTCATGAGAAACATTCGCGCGCTCGCACTTCTTGCACCAGTCGCAGTTCTTGCCTTGGGAGCGGCATTTGCCCATGCGCAGGGTGCGAAAATGAGCTTCTTCGTCACCAGCGCCGGTCCCGGCAAGGGTGCAGACCTGGGTGGTCTTGATGGCGCTGACAAGCATTGCCAAACACTCGCTGAGGCTGCTGGGGCGACGGGGCAGACCTGGCGGGCCTATCTGTCGACGCAGGGCGACGGGGCTGTTAACGCGCGCGACCGCATCGGCAGCGGATCATGGGCCAACGCCAAGGGCGAAACCATCGCCAAGGATGTGGCTGAACTCCACGGCACGAACAACCTCAACAAGAACACCGCCCTCAATGAAAAGGGCGAACTGGTGAATGGCCGGGGCGACAAGCCCAACATGCACGACATTCTCACTGGAACACAGCCCGATGGCACTGCTTTCGCTGCGGGAGAAGATCGGACGTGCGGCAATTGGACGTTGGGTGGTGCCGAAGGTGCGGTGATAGTGGGCCATCATGACCGCATGGGACTTGACGATTCGGCCCCCGCTAAGTCTTGGAACTCTTCCCATGCCTCACGTGGGGGATGCAGTCAGGATGCCTTGAAAGGCACTGGCGGCAACGGCTTGTTTTATTGCTTCGCAGAGAAGTAAACGGGGCAAGCCTAATTTTGCAGGTTGGGCCGTTTCATCACCGACATACCGCATTTCATATTATTTGACCTGGGCTCGACTGGCGGGGAGGCGGGAATTTTCCCTTGACCTTCCCGCTCCTTGCCCCTATCTGGACTTCAACTGTTAGCACTCTCTCTTGATGACTGCCAACAGAGATCACAACGGGTTCCCGTTTCTGGGTTAAATATAAATAAATCAATATGTTATGAGGAGTTCTCACATGAAATTCCGTCCTTTGCACGACCGGGTCGTGGTGAAGCGGGTTGACGAAGACACCAAGACCAAGGGTGGCATCATCATTCCAGAAACGGCGCAAGAAAAGCCGATGCAGGGCAAAATTATCGCTGTGGGCCCAGGGGCCCGCGATGAGAGCGGCAAGATTGTCCCCCTCGATGTCAAGAGCGGCGACCTGGTGCTGTTCGGCAAATGGTCGGGCACGGAAGTCAAGATCGACGGCGACGAGCTGCTGATCATGAAAGAGTCCGACATCATGGGCGTGCTCGACAAGTAAGAATTCGCCATTCAATCAATTTAGCTAAAGGAAAACTTACATGGCTGCAAAAGAAGTCCGCTTCGGCGGCGAAGCCCGCGAGCGAATGCTCCGCGGCGTTGATATTCTCGCTAACGCGGTGAAGGTCACTCTCGGTCCCAAGGGCCGCAACGTCATTCTTGACAAGTCCTTCGGCGCACCCCGCACCACCAAGGACGGCGTTACAGTCGCCAAGGAAATCGAACTCGAAGACAAGTTCGAAAACATGGGCGCCCAGATGGTGCGCGAAGTTGCCTCCAAAACCAATGATATCGCAGGCGACGGCACCACAACAGCGACCGTCCTGGCCCAGTCCATCGTGCGCGAGGGCTGCAAGTCGGTTGCCGCCGGCATGAACCCGATGGATTTAAAGCGCGGCATTGATTTGGCTGTTGCTGCCGCCATCGACGACTTGAAGAAGCGTTCGAAGAAGATCAAGTCATCGGAAGAAGTGGGCCAGGTTGGCACGATTTCGGCAAACGGCGAAAAGGCTATCGGCGAGATGATCGCCAAGGCCATGCAGAAGGTCGGCAACGAGGGCGTCATCACCGTTGAAGAA
>VFJY01000173.1 GCA_009885825.1 Rhodobiaceae bacterium
CCGAGGCTGTGTGAAAACGTCAGAGAACGGATCAAATTATGATTAAAGTCGAGCCGCCAAAATTTCAGCTTCAATGAAATCAATGCTTTAGCGAATTGTAATTTTCTGAAATCACGCAGATTTGGTGAAAATTCCGATTTGAATGACGTTTTCACACAGCCTCGACCAGAAGCAGAAATGTAATCTATTTCGATACTTAGGGCGACGATTTGGACGGACCCATTGAATACCTTGCCAGCCCAATTTGGTTTGACACTTTGCCGTCATAGGTGGAGGTTAGGAGCAGTCCATTCCTGCGCTGAGAGGTGAGATTATGGGTCGCTTGCGACTTCTGTTAACCGGCCTTGTTCTTTGGTTTGCGGCCTTCGCTGTGAACGCGATTGCTGCAGATTTCAACAAGCCCGGGCCGTTTGCGGTCGGTCTCCAGAAGTTCACGATTCCCGACACGTCCGGCAAACATCCGATTCCGACCATGGTCTGGTATCCTGCCGCCGGTCCCGTGCCAGACCTCACAGCCGGGAGCCCGACTGCGATAATGGATGCGCCTGCGGCAACAACTGGTCCCTATCCCCTGGTGGTCGTAATCCACGGGATTTCAGGCCAAGGCACAATGTTTGGCGCGGTTGGACGGCACCTTGCGTCCCATGGTCTCGTCGTCGCTGCTGCTGATTATGATACCGGACCCTTGCCTGATGGAGATACCTGGGGAGACCAAAATGCAGTCGGGCAGCTCTACGATCGCCCGGCCAGTGTGGTGCGCGTGATTGGGTATGCTGATATGTTGAGCGCTCCGGGTGGAAAGCTCGCCGGGGTCATCGACACCTCTCGCATCGGCGTCTGGGGGCTTTCGACCGGTGGTACCACAGCCATCCAGGCGGCGGGCGCACAAGTCGATCTCAAAGCGCTGGATGCCTGGTGTGCTGACAAAAAGGAGGATGCAAATGCCTCTGAAACGTGCCAATTTGTCGGCCACGAGCAAGCCCTCGCAACGCGCCATGGCGTTGCTGATCCGTTTGTTGCGCCAATGCCGCCCATTTGGGACAAGCGCGTGGCGGCTCTCGTCGCCGCAGCTCCAGGTGGCGAGCTGCACGCATTTGGCGACAGAGGCATTGCGGCGGTCAAGCTGCCGACGCTAATCATGTTCGCTTCCGACGACCACGTTGTCTCGCCTAAATTCAACGCTTTGTGGGCGTATGACGGCATCGGCAGTCCAGACAAGGCGTTGGCCGTGTTTGATCGTGGCGGGCACACGTTGTTCATGACTTCATCTGCGCCCCACTTCGATGAGGCGACAGCTCTGGCCACCGCGTTCTTTCTCGACATCCTCAAGGGCGATGCGGAGGGAAGGGCAGCGCTGATGCCTGACGCCTTGTCGTTTCCGGGCCTAAACTATAGAACGACGGTCCACTAGGCAGCGGCCCGCTCACTTTCTCAGCGGCGCTTTCAATTGATCCTCCTAGGCGCGTTGCTCTTCCCACGATATTTGCGGCTCTGCGCAATGTTGATGAAGTAGATCCACCGGACAACAGCGTTCTGGTTCTGTGGTCCGGCCAACCAGAAAATTGTGAAGCGGGATTCCTATTTGCAGTTAATTGACCTCCAAGGCATTTCGGTTATTCCAATTTCTTTCGACCTAAAGAGGTCTGCTCCGGGTCAACATGAGACCAAGTGCAGCTGTCAAACCACGTCGGCTGTGCCTCTGCATGCAGACCAGTTTTCTGAAAAAGCAGACATTGCTGATTGAAAGTCCGCTCTGGCACGATGAGCAGACAAGTTTCATTCTGGCCACGAGGTCTCTAACGGGCCATGAGCGGTTATGGCAC
>VFJY01000184.1 GCA_009885825.1 Rhodobiaceae bacterium
AAAAGCTGCAGGAGCGCTTGGCCAAACTGGCTGGCGGTGTTGCGGTGATCAAGGTTGGAGGCTCCACCGAAATCGAAGTGAAGGAAAAGAAGGACCGGGTTGACGACGCGCTGAACGCCACGCGGGCCGCTGTTGAAGAAGGCGTTGTGGCTGGCGGCGGTGTCGCGCTGCTGCGCGCCAAGAAGGCGGTTGAAGCCTTGACCTCAACCAACGCTGACGTGCAGGCCGGCATCAACATCGTGTCGAAGGCGCTGGAAGCGCCTTTGCGCCAGATCGTTGAGAATGCCGGTGTTGAAGGCTCAATCGTGGTTGGCAAGCTGCTGGAGAAATCCGGCAACTTCGGCTTCGATGCCCAGAACGAGGAATATGTCGACATGGTGGCTGCCGGCATCATCGACCCAACCAAGGTTGTGCGCGTTGCCTTGCAAGACGCGGCCTCAGTTGCCTCGCTGCTGATCACCACGGAAGCCATGATCGCGGAGCGTCCAAAGGACAAATCCGGCGGCGGCATGCCAGGCGGCATGGGCGGCGGCGGCATGGGCGGCGGAATGGGTGGAATGGACTTCTAAGAAGTCCATTAGCACCCCTTCCCATCAATAGTGCACATATCGGTCAAGACCGATATGTGTCGCGGCGGCATGGATTTCTAAATCCAGCCCTCAGCATTCGCTGAAACAAATGAACCCCGGGTGCGAGCCCGGGGTTTTTTGTTGATGCGTTGCAGAGAATTTGAGCTTTGCTTATTCCATCATTTTGACAGGGCCGCTGTCATCGCTTCCAGTGCCCTCATAAAGGCTTTGAATTTTTCAGCGCCGAGCAATTTTTTACATCTGGCTTCGATCAGGCGCTTTGCCTCATTGGCGTCGTGCATGGCTTTCAGGCCCTTGGCAGTAAAAACCACGAGATTGCTGCGATTGTCACCGGGAGACAGTTTTCGCTCCACAATGCCATCAGCGACCAACTCATCAAGAAGCTGCTGAACGGCTTGCTTTGAGAGCCCCATGCGGGCGGCCAGCAAGGTTTGCGGCAGCCCCCTGGGACCCAGATGCCTGACGATGTTGCCGCGCGCTTCGGCAAACCAGAGGTGGCCCTTCCCGGTCATGATTGAATCGAGCTGGGCTTTCCAGAGCTCATTGACCTGCCAAAGCCGCCAACCGACATGGTCAACGACTGGCGGGTAGGAATTATCGTCAAGTATCTTGACCATCTCTCCATTCCGTATATAGTAAAGCTGCTTGACGTTATGACAGAGGATGACAGGCGGCAAGCTTTCCTTATCACTTTCCATAAACTGGAGTTCTCCCATGACTTATTTACCCGCCGCAACAGCGACACGCCACGAGCTTCCCGGCGTTGTTTTCATGGCGCTGGCCTCGCCGCAAAAGGGTTCAACCGCGAATTCTGTCTGGCGCCTGATGATTGCGCCCGGAACACCGGGAACAGCGCACCAGCTTACCAAAGAGGAGATCATTGTCGCCATCTCGGGCGAGGCAAGCGCCACCATTAACGGAAAGCGCCATGATGTGCGGGCAGGCGACACCCTGATCATCCCGGCGCTGACAGATTTTTCCCTTTCAAACGAGGGCCAGGAGTTCTTCGAGGCAATGGCGATATTTCCGGTGGGCGGGCAAGCCATCATCGGCGATGGACCGGCCTTCACGCCGCCCTGGGCCGCCTGATGGATAGTTTCCGGAGGAAGCACCGGGGTGTTTTTGCCGCTACGCCGTATTGGAAAAGTCATGGAGCCTTGATTAGAATGGCGCCATGAACACGCAATCCCACATCCTCATGGGCGCGGTGCTTTTTGGTCGCAACATTCCTCGCCGCGCCTGGGCCGGGGTGTTGGGCGGATTGCTGCCGGATGTGCCGATGCTGGCGATTGTGCTGGCGCTCAAAATTTCCGGCGTGCCGGACCAGACCATATTTGGGGAGCTTTACTGGCAGAACTGGTGGCAGGTGACCAATGGGGTTGCGCACTCATTTATCCTGTGGGGCGCGCTGCTGGCATTCAGCTTCGCGCTGCGGCACAGGGCCCCGTGGTGGACGCTTGTCTCCATATTTGCGGCCTCGGCGCTCATTCACACCAGCATCGATTTTCTGGTGCACCGGGAGGATGCGCATATGAGCTTTTGGCCGCTCACGCGGTGGAAATTCATCTCTCCTGTCTCATATTGGGACTGGCGGCATTATGGCAGATATTTCAGCGTGTTTGAAATGGCCCTTGGCTTGCTGATGGCCGGATTGTTGTTCTTGCGGTTCAGGCATATCGCCGCGCGCGCCGCATTGGGGCTTGCCATGCTCACCTATGTGGCGGTGCCCGCCTATTTCATTCTCCTGTAACGCCCTTCTCGCAAAAAGGTGAAGGCCTGTGAGAGGACATCTCATGAGAGATTTGTTATAGGGGTGCCATGACGCCATTCACTGACAGGCAAGGTAAGTTTTCTCCCCTCAAGACCGTGACGTTCGGGCTAGCGCTTTTGCCCGCGCTCGTCATTTCCTATTGGTTCTTGACCGATCAACTTGGACCGCTTGCTGTGAAGGCAGCTCTGAGGTTGGTTGGCGACTGGACCATCCGCTTTCTGGTGATCGCATTGGCGCTCACGCCTCTGCAGCGGGTTCTGAATTATCCGAAGATTGCGCTGATCCGGCGCATGCTCGGGGTCACGGCATTCGCCTATGCCTTGGCGCATTTCCTGCTTTACATTGTGAATGTGAAATACGATCTGGTGTTTGTGGCAACCGAAATTGCCTTGCGCATCTATCTCACCATCGGATTTGTGGCGTTGCTTGGACTGAGTTTGCTGGCTGCCACCTCGTTTGACGCGGCGGTTCGCAGGCTTGGCAAGAAATGGAAGTTGCTGCATCAATCCGTCTACGGAATCGCTGTTCTGGGCCTTTTGCATTATTTCATCCAGACCAAGGCGGACGTGAGCCCCGCCACCTTGATGGCCGGATTCTATTTCCTGCTCATGGTCTACCGGGTGTTCATCAACCAGCGCATTGCGTTGAAGCCGCCGGTGCTGGCGGCGAGCGCGCTGATTGCTGCCATTCTCACCGTGATTGCGGAATTCGCATGGTATGGGCTGGCGACCGGCATTGACCCCTGGCGCATAGCCAAGGCGAATGTGCTTTTCACCTTCGGATTGCGGCCTGCGATCATTGTTCTGCTCGTAGGGCTTGTTCCAGTTGCCTACGTGTTTGCCCGGGACAGTGGCATCAGGAACTGGTTCACGGCACGCAAAGCAACTGTTTCAAGTTTGTAATTTGAACCTTTACCGTCCCGGTCCTATATATGACCGATGAATATCCAGAATCTGCCTAACACCGATGAAATAGAAACCATACTCGGCACGGGGCGCGGGGGCATCGCCACGCGTTGGCTTAAGCGCTTTGTTTGGCTTGTGGTCCTGTCCGCGGCGATTGGGGGCGGCGCCTGGTGGTACCAAACCGCGCAAACCGCGGCAAACCTTGTGAGCTATGAGACGGCGCTGCTGTCTCGCGGTGATCTCACAATTACGGTGACGGCCACTGGCACCATCCAGCCCACGACGCAGATCGATGTTTCCAGTGAAATGTCGGGTGTGGTGCGCATGGTCAATGTGGGTAACAACAGCCCCATCAAAAAGGGCGATGTGCTGGCCGAACTGGACTCGGAGAGATACAAGGCGCAGCTCCGCAGCCTGCGGGCCAGTGTTGCCGGTTCCAAGGCCAAGCTGGCGGAAGCAACCGCCACGCTCATTGCAGCGGAACTGACGCTTGAGCGGCAATTGTCGTTGCAGGAAAAGGGCTTGGCGGTCAAACAGGAACTGGAGACTGCGCGCGCCGCCCATCAGCGCTCTGCGGCTGCCATTGCGTCAGCAGAAGCCGATATTCAGATCGCCGATGCCAATCTTGAACTCAAGCAACTCGACATCGATAAATCGCAAATCATTTCGCCGGTGAACGGCATTGTGTTGAAGCGCGCCATTGAACCGGGGCAAACGGTTGCCTCCTCATTGCAGGCGCCCGTGCTGTTTACGCTGGCGGAGGATTTAAAGCGCATGCAGCTTGAGGCCAACATTGACGAGGCCGACATTGGCGCGGTGAGGGTTGGCCAGAGCGCCACATTCACCGTTGATGCATTCACGGAACGAAGTTTTCCGGCCCGCATTGAAACCATCGAATTCTCGCCACTTGTCACAGAAGGTGTGGTTACCTACAAGGCTGTCCTCAGTGTTGATAATTCTGATCTGGCATTGCGGCCCGGCATGACGGCCACTGCGGATGTTGTTGTGCAACAGATTTCCAATGCATTGCTCGTTCCCAATGCGGCGCTGCGCTATTCACCCCCTGCCGCCGCAAGGCAGGAGAGCTTCAGCCTGTCCAGGTTGTTTCTGCCGCGTTTCCCGCGCAATGAGCGGCCCGCAAAGAAGAATATCAAGGCGGGCGAGCGCACTGTCTGGATATTGGATAATGGCGTTCCAAAATCGCTGACGATTGCGACGGGGGCAAGTGATGGCAAAATGACAGAGATGACCAAGGGAGAGATTTCGCCAGAAATGCCCTTGATCACGGCTGCCAAGAAGGGCGGACAATAGACGTGGCTGCGCTTCTGGCGTTTGAGGCTGTCAGCAAAAACTATGGAGAAGGCGGCGGCATGGTCAAAGCGCTTGCCAGTGTCGACCTGGAAATCAACCGTGGTGAGTTCGTGGCCATCATGGGGCCTTCAGGCTCTGGCAAATCCACCGCCATGAATATTCTGGGGTGTCTTGACTCGCCGAGTGGCGGCCGTTTTCTGTTCAATGAAGTGGACGCTACAAAACTGCCGCGAGACGGGCGGGCCTTGCTGCGGCGACATTTTCTGGGCTTCGTGTTTCAGGGCTATAATCTGCTGAGCCGCACCACAGCCATAGAGAATGTTGAATTGCCGTTGATCTACCGGGGGACGCCGAAACGCGAGCGGCGCGAGCGGGCAGTCAAGGCCTTGCATCTGGTTGGCCTCAAAGGCCGCGAACACCACACGCCTGCCGAGCTCTCCGGAGGGCAGCAGCAACGCGTGGCCATCGCGCGGGCCATTGTGACCGATCCGTTGGTGTTGCTGGCTGACGAACCGACGGGAAATCTCGATACGGCGCGGGCGCGCGAAATCATGGAGCTGATTTCAAACTTGAACAAGACCCGGGGGCTGACCGTCATCATGGTGACGCATGAAGCCGAGATGGCAGCTTTCGCCAACCGCACGATCAGGTTTGTCGACGGCAGCATCGAAGCGGATTCGCGGGAACTGGTGGCCTGATGTTGTGGGAAGCCATCAAGCTCGCCAACCAATCGGTGCGGCGCAACGCGCTGCGCTCAATCCTCACTCTGCTTGGCATTGTGATTGGCGTGGGCGCGGTAATAGCGCTTGTCACCATTGGCAACGGCACCACGCAGAAGGTGATGGAAGATCTTTCCAAGCTTGGCAGCAACATGCTGATCGCCAGGCCGGGCCGCGAAACCTTTGGCCCCGGCGGGGGTGGCGCTGACGCGCGCAGCTTTACCGAGCGCGACGTGGCCTTGTTGCGGGAAAACCTGACAAATGTGCGCGCCCTTGCACCGGCTTCGGTGCGGGCGGTCAAGATTGTTGTGGGCGCTGAAAATCTCGACAGCAGCGCCACGGGCACGGACGGCGACTTTTTTGCGGTGCAGGACTGGGTTTTTGAACAGGGGCGGCCTTTTTCGGAAAGCGACGCGCGCTCGGCAAGCGCTGTCTGCGTGATTGGTCAAACCGTGAAAAACAGCCTGTTCGGACCGCATGATGCCATGGGTCAGCGGATCAGATTGAACAATCTTTCCTGTGAAGTGATCGGCATCGTGGCAGGCAAGGGCCAATCGGCGTTCGGCACTGACCAAGACAATATGGTGTTCATGCCACTTCGCACTTTTCAGCGACGGATTTCTGGCAACCAGCGCATCGCGACGATTTATGCTTCGGTTGAAACGCCAGACGCGATGGTCCTTGTCCAGGGCGCAATGGAAGAAATTCTTCGTGAGCAACGGCGATTGACTCCTGACGAGGACAATGATTTCTCCGTGCGCGACATGAGCCAGATTGTCAACACACTGAGTTCCACATCGACCATGATGACTGGATTGCTCGGCGCTGTGGCAGCGGTCAGCCTTCTCGTGGGTGGCATTGGCATCATGAACATCATGCTGGTGTCGGTCACCGAACGGACGCGGGAGATTGGCATCCGGCTTGCCATCGGCGCTTTGGAGAACCAGGTGCTTACCCAGTTTCTGGTCGAAGCCGTGGTGCTGGCGATTTTTGGCGGCGTCATCGGGATTGGCTTTGGCCTGGGGTTGGCGGGCCTTGCCGCCTATGCCATGGGCATTCCGTTCACCGTGAACGCCAGCATTGTCTTAGCCGCCTTCGTGTTCTCTGGCCTGATCGGCATGGTGTTCGGATATTTTCCAGCGCGGCGCGCAGCACGCCTCGATCCCATCGAGGCGCTCCGGCACGAGTAGCTACCTCCGCCTGAGGCGCGAGAGCAATTCCTGTGTGGGATAGGAATCGGCGGGCAGGCCAAGCTGGCTTTGCATTTCCTTCACCGCAGCGCGCGTGCCCTTGCCGATCTTGCCGTCAAACTTGCCGACATCATAACCCTTGGCCGCCAATATTTTTTGCAGTTCGACAACTTCGTTATAGGTCAAAGGCACCACCTCGGAATTTCCGGGGCTTACTCTTAAGGCTCCCGCGATGCGGGTTGCGAGATAGGCAGCAGTGGTCGAATAAACCAGTGACTCATTCCATTTGAGATAGGCCGTCGTGAAGTTTTCGTAGACCAGAAATGCGGGGCCATCCTTGCCCATGGGCAACAGCAACGAGGCTTGGAACGCGTCGGCCTTGAGGGCCTTGCCGCCGGCAGTCTTTACGCCCCATTCCGCCCATTGGGCGCGGGGGTGCTGAATGGCGATATCAGCTTCCTCCCAGGGGAGTTCCCGTGGCACGCGCACTTCCTGCATCCAGGGCTGACCCGGCTGCCAGCCATGCTGGCGCAGGAGATTGGCCGACGATGCCAGAACATCGGGAATGCTACCACGCAAATCGCGTTTGCCGTCGCCGTCAAAATCAACCGCACTTTCATTGTAATCGTAGGGCAGGAACTGGGTTTGGCCGATTTCACCAGCCCAGGCGCCGCGCATTTCGTCTTCGCGCAAATCACCGCGCTCGATCAGCACAAGGGCTGCCATCAATTGCGGGCGGAATTTTTCAGGCCTTCTGCAATCCCAAGCGAGTGTCGCAAGGGATGGAATTGTTGGCAGGTCGCCGATGTTGGCGCCAAAGTCGGTTTCCAAGGCCCAGAAGGCCACGATCACCGGGGCTGGCACGCCGTATTGCTTTTCAACGCGCGCAAACGTGGATTTGTGCTTCTGGATCAGCTGCGCGCCGTGCTTGATGCGGTAGTCTGTCACCATGCGGGCCTGAAACTGCAAAAAGCTTTGGGCGAAAACATTTTGCGCCCGGTCTTTCTTGACGATGGATGGATCGTAGGCCAGGCCATCAAGGGCAGACAGGGTGCCCCGACCAATGCCGTTGGCAGCCGCCTCCTTGCTGAATGCCTTGATGAAGCCGTCGAAGCCCTTGGCGTTGTTTCCGCAACTTGCGGCCGACGACGAACCTGCCGTCAGCAAGATAATCCCGGCGGCGGACAGCATTGCACGCAAAAATACGGTTTTTGACATTCGACCTGCTCCTCTGGCTTTCACCTGACTATTCATCGTCTTGGTCAAAATCAAGGCCGCTTTTGATGGCCGCAATGCTGGCCTCGACTGTTTTGCCAAAGCGCACATCGGGCTCTTTGATGCCACTGCGGGTGAGTTCGCGCCTTACCGCTGGCGTGGTTCCCGTCACGTAAACGGGGGCGCCCTGCCTTCCCACCTCTTGCAGAAATCCGCGCAAACCATGCGCCGCAGAAGAATCCACGAAAGGCACTTGGGTAAAATCCAGGATGTAGGCCTTGGGAACCTCGTTGATGCGCTCGAGGGTTGTCAAGACGGCGCTGGCGGCGCCAAAGAAAAATGCGCCGGAGATGCGGTGGATGATGATGCCGGGCGCGGCGGCATATTCCGTTTCCCGGTCTTCGTCAGCGTGATGGTGGGTTTGAATATCGATGGCCTGGGCCATGCGGTGCATGAATATGAGACAGCCCAGAACCACGCCGACCGTAATGCCGGTTGGCAGGTCGACGAAAATCACCAGCAAGAATGTTGACAGCAGCACTGCGGCGTCGCCCCTGGAATTTGACAGCAATGACATGAACGCCGCTCGTTCCACCATGGCCCAGGCGACGACAACCAAAATCCCGGCCAGGGCTGAGAGCGGTATGTAGCCTGCGAGCGGCGCGGCAACGGCCATGAACAGCGCGATGTAGCCCGCGTGGAAAATTCCGGCCATCGGGCCATGGGCGCCGCTTCGCACATTGGTGGCGGTGCGGGCGATGGTGCCGGTGGCCGTGATGCCGCCAAATATTGGCGCTGCGATATTTGCCAGACCCTGCGCCACCAGTTCCATGCTGGAGCGATGCCTGCGGCCCGACATGCTGTCAGCGACGACCGCCGAGAGGAGAGATTCAATTCCGCCAAGCAGGGCAAGCGCCAAGGCATCTGGCAAGAGCAGGGTCATCTTTTCAAACGAGATTTCTGGAAATGCTGGAGCCGGAAGGCTGCGTGGAATGCCGCCAAAGCGCGTCGCGATGGTTTCGATATCCAGCTGCAAGGTCCAGGCAAGAACTGCCGCGCTGACAACGGCTATCAGAAATCCAGGCCAGTGGGGGCGGTATTTCCTCAGCCCAAGGATAATGAGGATGGAGAGGGCCGCAACAAGCGCGGCGCTGGCATTGAAGCTTGGCGTGGCGCGCCACAAGGCTTGCAATTTGGGCACTAGATTTGCGGGCTCGGCACCTGGCAATTCAAGCCCACAGAGCTCCTTGAGCTGGCTGGCAAAAATGATGGTGGCGATACCGGCGGTGAAACCAACGATGACGGGGTGAGGAACATATTTGATGTAGGTTCCGAGCCTGAGAAACCCCAGGGCCATCTGGATCACGCCTGCCATCATGGTTGCCAGCAGCAGGCCGCCAAAACCCTGGCGGTCAATTATTGAGGCCACGAGAACAATGAATGCGCCGGCGGGCCCGCCAACTTGAAAACGGCTGCCACCAAAGGCGGAAATTATGAAACCGCCAATAATTGCCGTGTACAGGCCACTTTCCGGGCCCGCGTGGGAAGCGATGGCAATGGCCATTGACAGGGGCAGAGCCACGATCGCCACGGTGAGGCCCGCAAAAACATCTTTGCGAAGCGCAGACGGGCTGTAACCCTCGCGCAGGGATGAAATGAGTTTTGGCGTGAACTCGATTCCCAGGGAATGATCCGTGTGCGGAGTTTTTTTCAAATTGCGTCGCCTGCCGTGAAAGAATCGCTTGCCGCAGCATAGACCAGAATCGTGAAGGGCCGCACTGATGCGCGGCCCTTCACTCAGGTTTGGGGTTCGCGCTTCTCAAATCGCACTGAAAAACCGACAATCTGAACCGGGGGCGATACCAGACTCTCGCCAGCGCAGAATTCAGAAACCCAATCCCACCTTAGCTCTCAACGTCTACTACTATAGTCGTATGACAAATGTAATTAAATGGGTGGCGGTTGGAATCCTTGCATATTCTTCAAGGTTTCCGCAATCTCCGTGGCACGGCTATCGGTCGAGGCGCTTTGGGTTGCCGCGAGCACCGCGGTTGAGCGCAGGAGAATGCCATCATCGAGGATTTTCAGGTGATTGGCGGCAAGGGTCGCGCCAGTCGTGGTGATATCCACAATGATTTCAGCGGTTCCAGCGGCGGGAGCGCCCTCGGTGGCGCCTGAGCTTTCAACAATCCGGTAGCCGGTGACGCCTTTTTCGGCAAAAAACTGCCGCGTGAGATTGAGATATTTGGTGGCAACCCTGAGCCTTCGCCCATGGCTGGAATAAAAGCTCTCGGAAACCTCGTCGAGGTCGGCCATGGAGGCCACATCGAGCCAGCATTCGGGAACGGCCGCGATCACATTTGCGTGACCAAAGTCGAGCGGGGCCAGAAACGAGACCAATTGGTCGCCAGTGCCGGCCTTCTCGGCCAGGAGGTCGGCCCCGGTGATTCCCATGTCAATTTTTCCGTCGCGCAGGTTCTGGGCGATTTCACCGGCGGAGAGAAATGCCACTTCCACGCCTTCGATACTTTGCAGAATCCCGCGATAGCCACGCGCGGCGCCGCTGCGGTCAATGGTAAAGCCCGCACGCGCGAGAACTTCGGCGGCCTGTTCCATCAAGCGGCCCTTCGATGGAATTGCGAGCGTCATTGTTTTCATCCCAGCACCGCCTTGAGGCGTTCGGTATGTATGGCGCAGCCTACGGCTGACACGGGCACGGGGGAACCCATGTCGGACAAGAGATTATCGTAACGGCCACCGCCAGCCACCGCCACGATGCCATCCGATGTTTCCACATCGATCTGGAAAACGAAGCCTGTGTAATATTCAAGCTCGCGGCCGAAGGTTGCCTTGAATTCGAAGCGCTTGGGGTTCAACCCAAGCTCTTCCATTTCAGCAAGGCGCGCCTCGCAGTGCTTCCATGCGATGCGGAAATTCCGCCCTTGCTCCATCCGGTTCAAACGGCCCTCGAGATTGCTGGCGGGTTCGACGATATCGAGATAGCCCGTGATCATGCCGGCCATGGCCTGATCGAGCTGCGGCTCTGACCGGTCAGCGGATTTATCGGCAAGCCTTGCGGCAATTTCCTCCAATGAACGGCCACCGACAAGCGGCAGGTTTCGCGCGGTCATTTCGCTTGCGACAACTTCGCTGGCGGGTTCATCTGCCAGCCGGTCAATGAGGGGTGAAATACTGGTGCGGTTTGCCGCGCGGCTTGAGGTGAAGCTTTCCAGCACGTCGCGGAAAGCATGGGGCCGCCAGAAATGATGTTTCAAACGCTGGCGCCAGCGGTCAGGCATGGGCGTGTCTTCAAGCAACGCGGAAAAGAGTCCGAGGTCGCCGAGGGTCACGCGGAATTTCGTGAGGCCCGTTGCCTCAAGCGCACTGATCGCCAGTTTCAGAACGCGGGCTTCGGCCGCTGCCGCATCGGGGGCGGCAAACCATTCAAGGCCCGCCTGCAGGAATTCCTGCGGGCTCAAACGCTCATTGGGAAAACGGAAGGCCTGGCCGAGATAACAGTATTTGGCTTCTTCATCAGGTTTTTCGGCATGGCTCAAATGATAGCGGCAGGCGGGCACGGTGAGATCGGGGCGGAGGCACATTTCGGCGCCCGACGGATCGATGAACACAAATGTCCGCGCACGGATGTCTTCGCCGGAGCGCTCAAGGAAAATATCGGCGGGCTGGATGATGTCAGGCGCGATGTAGTCAAATCCGGCGCGCTCAAACACCGCCATGATGGCGGCGTTCTGGCGTTCCAGCGCCTCGCGTTCAGTCTTGGATTTACCGGCCACGGCCCAGCATTTCTGTGACGGCTTTCACGAGATCGGCTTCGGGAACCGAAACCTGGGCCAGACGCTGGCTGGCATATTCCTCGCGGGATTCAACGCCGCTGGCGAGTTGGCTGCCTAGGGCCAAATCCTTCAGCGTGACTTCGCCCCTGGCTTTTTCATCGCCACCCTGAATGACAACAAGCGGGCTGCCGCGCTTGTCGGCATATTTCATCTGGGCCTTCATGCCGGAGGTGCCCACATACATTTCGGCGCGGATACCTTCTTTGCGCAAATCCTGCACAAATTTTTGATAATCGCCTTGGCGTTCTTTATCCATGACGAGAACAACAACAGGAGCAATAGTTTCTTTGTCTTCAGTTTTGCCCAGAAGTTTCAGGGCGGAATAGAGCCGCGACACGCCCATGGAAAAGCCTGTGGCTGGAACCGATTGCCCGGTAAAGCGCGCGACGAGATCATCGTAGCGCCCACCGCCACCAACGGAACCAAAACGAACGGGACGTCCATCCTCATCTTTTGTTTCCATCAGAAGTTCGCATTCGAAAACGGGACCGGTGTAATATTCAAGGCCACGGACAATTGATGGATCAATTTCGATTCGATTGTTTTCATAACCCGCAGATGAGACAATTTCGTGGATCTGCGTCAGTTCTGCAATTCCCTCTTCACCTCTTGGACTACCCCTGACAACATCCTCCAAATTTGCCAGCGTAACTACGTTTGTGACTCCTTTGGAGCCAGTCCCCTGTTGCTTCGAGCCGGTAATATCCAGAATGCGGCTAATTTGTCTGTCATTGAGTCCTGCGCCTCTTGTGAAGTCCCCCGAGTCATCTTTTCGACCTTCCCCCAACAATTGCGCAACGCCATCGAAACCAAGGCGATCAATTTTGTCGATGGCGCGCATAACAATCATGCGCTTGGTTGCCATTTCCGGACCTAAGAGGCCATTGATTTCCATGACGCCGTCCAGAATCTTTCGATTGCTTACTCTCACCACGTATTGCCCAAGCTCAATGCCCAGCGCCTTCATCGTATCAGCTGCCATCATGCAGACTTCGGCGTCGGCGGCGGGGGAGGCGCTTCCCACCGTATCGGCATCGAACTGCATGAACTGGCGATAACGCCCGGGGCCGGGTTTTTCGTTGCGGAAGACCCAGCCTTGCCTGTAGCTGCGAAAGGGTGTGGGCAGGAATTGCTGGTTCTCGGCCACATAGCGGGCGAGCGGTGCCGTCAGGTCATAGCGCAGGCTCAGCCACTGCTCGTCATCATCCTGAAACGAAAACACGCCCTCGTTGGGCCTGTCCTGATCGGGCAGGAACTTCCCAAGCGCTTCGGTATATTCAATGAAGGGCTGTTCCACGGGTTCGAAGCCATACATTTCATACACACCCTCAATGGTGCGCAGCATGCGTTTGAGGCTGCGCATTTCGTTCGCGTCCACATCGCGAAACCCCTTGGCGAGGCGGGCCTTGGGGCGGTTTTGCTTGTCGTTCGAGGCCATCATTTATCGCGCACAACCTTCTGGTTCTGCTCGCCCAGGCCATCGATGCCGACACGCATTTTATCGCCAGGCTTGAGGTAGCGCTGGGGTTTCATGCCCATGCCGACGCCGGGGGGCGTTCCTGTCGTGATGATGTCGCCCGGCATCAGGGTGAAGAATTCCGAGAGGTAAGCCACGACGTGCGCCACGCCATAGACCATGGTGGCGGTGGTGCCATCCTGAACGCGCTTGCCGTTGAGATCCAGCCAGAGGTGAAGGTTCTGCGGGTCTTTCACTTCGTCCGCAGTCACTAACCATGGACCAATGGGACCAAACGTGTCGTAGGATTTACCCTTGGTCCATTGGCCGGAACGCTCCACCTGGAATTCGCGTTCCGAGAGGTCATTGATAGTGCAATAGCCGGCCACATGGGCGAGAGCGTCTTTCTTCAAAATATTCTTGGCGCGGGTTCCGATGATCACGCCGAGCTCCACTTCCCAGTCGGATTTCTTGGATTTGGGCGGCAGGGTCACATCATCATTGGGGCCGGACAGGCAGCTCACCTGCTTGGTGAAAACAACGGGCTCTGGGGGCACTTGCAATCCAGACTCGGCGGCGTGGTCAGAATAGTTGAGACCGATCGCAATAAATTTTTGCGGGCTTCCAACGCAGGACCCGATGCGGGGGCTGCCTTTGACCAGCGGCAGGCTTTCCAGTTTCAGCTTGCGGAGCTTGGCCAGGCCTTTGGGTGAAATGGTTTCACCAGTGATATCGGGAATGACTTTCGAAAGGTCCCTGATTTTGCCAGCCTTGTCGAGAATGCCGGGTTTTTCGTTGCCAATAGGCCCGTAACGCAGAAGTTTCATGCCCAGTCCCCTGAAGTGGCTGACGTGTGCCAGCGCGGTTGATAGCCACCAGCCAGAATGGCCGTGACGAGTGGCGGTGTGAGAAGTCTCGCCTTCTTAAGCGAAGCCTTTGAAATTGCCAAACCATATCGGGAATGGGACCACCGCAGCAAGCGCGAGCCCTTGACGGCGTAGGCGTGCGCCTCATGCTCGATCATGGCCCCATCGGGCAAGCCTGCGACAGAGGCTTCATGTTGGGCGAGACGTTGCCCATGCAACTCATCGTCAAATTCTGGAACTTTCCGCGCTCCGAGGAATGCCTTGGCCTCGAGGCGGCGACAGAAGAAACAGGGCCTGTGGCCGGCGGCGAGCGCTGTTACTTCATCCAGAAAGAAAAGCGAGGTATAGCCCTCGCCCATGGGTTCATGATGCATGTTTTTGTAGCGCAGTTCGCAGGCAATCCAGTGGCGGCTGGCCCAGCGGCGCTTGCCCAAAGTCCTGTCAGGCCGGTGAAATTTTCCGCCGCGATTTCCCAACATGGTTCCGCGTTCTGGCACGGCAACGATGCTACCGTCCGGCTGAACGCGGTTTTGCAGGGGCACGGGCGGGAGCCGGAATGGTGAAGACGGGTTGCGGCAGCATGAGATTATGGCGGCCAACCTTGGTTATGTCTTTTTCGCCGCACAGGCCCATGGTGACGTCCAGTTCGCTTTTCAGGATTTCGAGGGCCCGGGTAACACCTGCTTGGCCACCAGCACCAAGGCCATAGACATAGGCCCGGCCCACGATGGTGCCCTTCGCACCCATGGCCATGGCTTTCATGACATCGATTCCTGTCCTTATGCCGCTGTCAAAAAATACCTCAATCCTGTCGCCAACGGCATCCACAATGGGCCCCAGCATGTCAATTGTTGCGGGACCGCCATCAAGCTGGCGGCCACCATGATTGGAAACAACAATGGCATCCGCCCCCGTCTGCACGGCGATCAAGGCGTCATCAACGTCATTGATGCCCTTGAGGATGAGCTTGCCGCCCCACTGCTTGCGGATGAAATCCACGGACTTCCAATCCAGCGTCGGATCAAACTGGTGATTTGTCCATTCGGCGAGCGAGCCCATGTCGGTCACGCCTTTGACATGGCCGACGATGTTTCCGAAACTGCGGTTTTTCGTGCCCAGCATGCCCATGCACCAGGCAGGCTTGGTCATCATGTTGAGGATGTTGGGGATGGTCAATCTGGGCGGCGCCGAAAGGCCATTCTTGATATCCTTGTGGCGCTGGCCGAGCACCTGGAGATCAAGGGTGAGGACCAGGGCTGAACACTTGGCCGCCCTGGCACGGGCCACAAGGTCTGAGGCGAAGCCCCGGTCGCGCATCACATAGAGCTGGAACCAGAAGGGCTTGTCGTTGTGTTTTGCCACTTCCTCAATGGAGCAGATGCTCATGGTGGTGAGCGTGTAGGGCACGCCAAATTTTTGCGCGGCGCGGCAGGCCTTGATCTCCCCATCGGCATGCTGCATGCCGCCGATGCCGATGGGACCCAGCGCCACGGGCATGGACACATCCTGGCCCACCATCTTGGTTTTCAGCGAGCGGTTATCGATGTCTCGGGCCACGCGCTGGCGGAGCTTGTACTTCTCGAAGGCCCTGGTGTTATCGACATAGGTGCCGGCCGTGTAAGATCCTGTATCGCAATAATCGTAAAACATACGGGGCACGCGGCGCTGATAGATCTGGCGCAGGTCTTCAATGCAGGTGGTTTTGGCGGGGTTCATCGGGCTACTTCTCAAGCGTTCGCATGGCGGCCTGTTTAGCCCCGGCGAAGCTCAACCCGCAAGTGGGTTTTGCTTGTTATGTCGGATAAATACGGGCTAGTTTACGTATCATGAAAATGCCTGTGCCAGACCAGAGAATTATTGCGAACCGACAGCGTATTGCCGCGGATTTGCGCAAAATTGCGCCGGGTGAAGGTGTTATCGAAAGCCCGCGCGAAATGAGCGTTTTCGAATCCGACGGGCTGACGGCCTACCGGCAAATGCCTTTGGTTGTGGTGCTGCCGGAAACCACGGAACAGGTTTCACAGGTTCTGGCCTATGCGTTTGAGAACAAAATCAACGTGGTGCCGCGGGGCGCTGGCACGTCCCTTTCGGGCGGGGCCCTGCCGCTGGCTGACGGCATTATACTGGGCCTGTCAAAATTCAACCGGGTGCTGGACATCGATTATGACAACCGCTGCTGCGTTGTGCAACCCGGTGTCACCAATCAGGCCATCACCCAAGCGGTGCAGCACCGGGGCTTCTACTACGCGCCGGACCCTTCCTCGCAGATCGCCTGCACCATTGGCGGCAATGTGGCGGAAAATTCCGGCGGGGTGCATTGCCTGAAATACGGCCTTACTGCCAACAATGTGCTGGGCATTGAAATGGTGCTGGTCACTGGAGAAATTATCCGCCTGGGCGGCAAGCATCTCGATAGCGACGGGCTGGATTTGCTGGGTGTGATCACAGGTTCCGAGGGCCTGCTTGGTGTGGTCACCGAGGTCACCGTCCGCATCTTGCAAAAGCCCGAGACAGCGCGCGCGCTGCTTATTGGTTTTCCAACGAACGAAAGCGCGGGCAATTGTGTTGCGGATATCATTTCGGCCGGAATTATACCCGGCGGCATGGAAATGATGGACAGGCCCGCCATTCACGCGGTCGAGGAATTCGTCCATGCGGACTATCCGCTCGATGTGGAGGCGCTGCTGATTGTCGAGCTTGACGGGCCAAGCGTTGAGGTTGATCATTTGATCCAGCAGGTTTCAGCCATTGCCATGAAAAACACCTCCAGCACGCTCCGCATCTCCAATACGGAGGCCGAGCGCTTGCTGTTCTGGTCGGGGCGCAAAGCGGCATTCCCGGCGGTGGGGCGCATTTCACCGGACTATCTCTGCATGGATGGCACGATCCCGCGCAAGCGGCTGCCGGAGGTTCTCTCGGGGATGGCTGAACTTGCGAAGAGATACGGTTTGCGGGTGGCCAATGTCTTTCATGCGGGCGATGGCAATCTGCATCCGCTTATTCTTTATGATGCGAACAATTCCGATGAATTGCTGCGGGCCGAAAATTTTGGCGCGGATATCTTGCGGCTGTGCGTGAAGGTGGGCGGTGTTCTGACAGGCGAGCATGGGGTTGGCATCGAGAAGCGCGACCTGATGCCGGAAATGTTTTCCGCGATTGATTTGAAACAACAACAAAACCTGAAATGCGCCTTTGATGACAACGGGCTGCTCAACCCCGGAAAAGTTTTTCCCAATCTGCACCGCTGCGCCGAATTGGGGCGCATGCATGTGCGGGCTGGCAAGCTGCCCTTTGCGGATATTCCGAGATTTTGATGGGGGCCTCCGAAACAGCGCTTGCGGCCACCATTGCTGGAGGTCTGCCAAGTGAAATTGTCGGCAGCGGCAGCAAGAAGGCCTTGGGCCGCTCGACGCAATCCAACAGCATTCTGGATATGTCGGGGTTCAAGGGCATTTCACTCTATGAGCCGGATGAACTGGTGCTTGAGGCGGGAGCCGGCACTCCGATGTCCGAAATTGAAAAACTGCTGGCCAAAAACAATCAGCAACTGGCCTTTGAGCCGCCGGATTATTCGAAACTGCTTGGCAGTAAAAAGAGTGGCACGCTTGGCGGGCTGATCGCCTGCGGATTATCTGGCCCGCGCCGCATCAAGGCGGGTGCGGCGCGCGATCACATTCTGGGATTTTCCGGAGTCTCGGGGCGGGGCGAAATCTTCAAGGCGGGCGGGCGGGTCGTCAAAAATGTGACGGGCTTTGATCTGGCCAAGCTGATGGCAGGCTCCTACGGCACGCTGGTGGCGCTCACCCAGATTACCATGAAGGTTTTGCCAGCGGCCGCAACGGAAGAGACGGTGGTGTTGAGCGGGCTTGATGATGGACGCGCCATCAAGGCTATGAGCCTTGCCATGCAGTCGTCGTGTGAAGTTTCAGGCGCGGCGCATCTGCCGGGGGCGCAAACACTTTTGCGGCTTGAAGGCATACGGCCTTCGGTCATCTCCCGGCGCGACAAGCTTCGCGGTTTGCTCAAGGAATTTGGCGCCGCTGAAGTCTTGGACGAAAAGCAATCGCGGACCCAGTGGATTGCCGTGCGCGATGTGCATTTGCTGAGCGGTGATCAAACGCACGCCGTGTGGAAGCTGTCGGTCACGCCATCGATGGGCGCTGAAATTGTTTGCAGGATTTCAAAACAACTCGATGCGAAGTATTTCTTCGATTGGGCCGGCGGGCTTATCTGGCTTTCGGCTCCCGCAGCCGATGATGCGTCCGCTTCGATTATTCGCGGCAGTTTCGACCGGGGGCATGCGACGCTCATCCGGGCGCCTGAATCCGTGCGCGCCAGTGTTGATGTGTTTCAGCCGCAGACTCCGGCATTGGCGGCTTTGAGCGCGCGGGTGAAGGCTTCATTCGATTCCGGTGGCGTCTTGAATTTTGGCCGCATGTACAGGGATCAATAGCCCATGCAGACAAATTTCACGGTTGAGCAACTCAAAAACCCGCATACGGCGGAGGCCAACAAGATTCTGCGGAGTTGCGTGCATTGCGGGTTCTGCCAGGCGACCTGCCCTACTTATGTGTTG
Source organism: Rhodobiaceae bacterium (assembly GCA_009885825.1). Lineage (GTDB taxonomy): Bacteria > Pseudomonadota > Alphaproteobacteria > Rhizobiales > Aestuariivirgaceae > Aestuariivirga. The sequence continues at coordinate 18,454 of VFJY01000184.1, forward strand.
CTCGGCGATGAGCTGGACAGCCCGCGGGGGCGCATTTATCTGATCAAGAACATGCTGGAGAAGAATGAGCCAGCGACGACAGAAACCGTGAAGCATATCGACCGCTGCCTGTCGTGCCTTTCCTGCATGACCACGTGCCCCTCAGGTGTCAATTACATGCACCTCATTGACCAGGCGCGGGTGCATGTGGAGGAAACCTACCGGCGGCCGCTCTTTGAAAGGCTGCTGCGGATGGCGCTCGCCTTCACGATGCCCCGGCCAAAACTGTTTAACCTCGCCCTTTCATTCGCCCGCGTTGCCAAGCCTCTGACCAAACTGGTCTCATCACTGGGCATGACGCGGATTGCGGCGCTCCTGTTGCTGGTTCCTGCCAGGGCAGCGACCGCGGAATCGCTCGGCTCACCCGGCACCTACCCGGCTCGCGGTGAAAAAAAGGGCCGCGTCGCACTGCTTATGGGCTGCGTGCAAAGTGTTATCGATCCCGTCATCAATGGAGCCACCATCCGCCTGCTCACAAGGCAGGGTTATGAAGTAGTGGTCTGCGCCGGGGAGGCCTGTTGCGGCTCGCTCACCCACCACATGGGTTTTGAGGCCGATAGCCTGGCCAGGGCGCGGCGCTCAGTTGATCAATGGACGGATGCAAAGGTGGACGCCGTGATCGTCACCGCATCGGGCTGTGGCACCACAATCAAGGACTATGGCTTCATGCTGCGGCTTGACCCGGCCTACGCCAGCAAGGCAGCGGCCATCAGCGCCAAAGCAAAGGATATTGTGGCGTTTCTGGGTGGGCTGGAGTTGCCCCCCGCGCGGAACAAGTTAAGGGTGGCTTACCATTCAGCCTGTTCCATGCAGCATGGCCAAAAGCTGGGGACACAGGCACAGACACTGCTGCGCCGGGCTGGATTTGAGGTTCATGATGTGCCAGAAGGCCATCTCTGCTGCGGGTCGGCAGGCACTTACAATATCCTGCAACCTGAAATTGCCACCAAGCTGAGAGACCGCAAGATTGCAAACATCATGTCCACCAATTGCCAGGTGATCGCCACCGGAAACATTGGCTGCATCTCGCAGATTGCAACGGGCTCGGAAATACCCATCCTGCACACCGTTGAATTGCTGGATTGGGCCCATGGTGGCCGGCGCCCAGAAAAACTGAAATCTATCGCCGGGGAGATCTGACTCATGGCCAAATTGCCCGCGAGCGTAACACTCAAGGCGCAGATGCTGCCGGAGTATGCGCGCATCCTGACGCCGGCCGCGCTGGCTCTCGTGGCCGAGCTGCACCGGAGATTCGACGGGGAGAGGTTGCGGCTGCTCGGGCTCCGCGAGTCGCGGGCCAAACGCTTCAACAAGGGTGAGTTGCCGGACTTCCTGCCCGAAACCAAGTCCATTCGCGATGGGTCCTGGGTTGTGGCGCCCATCCCGGCCGATCTGCAGGACCGCCGGGTGGAGATCACCGGGCCCACCGACCGCAAGATGGTGATCAATGCGCTGAATTCCGGCGCCCGCGTCTTCATGACGGACTTCGAAGATTCAAACTCCCCTACATGGGACAATATGATCCGTGGGCAGATCAATTTGAATGACCGCTGGTCCGGCGCCATGGAGCATGTCGATGCAGAGACAGGCAAGCGCTACATCATGGGGAAAAAGCCGGCCGTGCTGACCGTGCGGCCGCGCGGCTGGCATTTGCCTGAGAGCCACGTTCTGGTCGATGGAAAAACTGTTTCCGGCGCGCTGTTCGATTTTGGCCTTTGTTTCTTTCACAATGCCAAGACGGCAATCGCGCAAGGTTCCGGCCCCTATTTCTATCTTCCAAAAATGGAGAGCCATTTGGAAGCGCGGCTGTGGAACAGCGTGTTCGTGTTCGCTCAGAGCTACCTCGGGCTGCCGCTGGGGTCCATCAAGGCAACGGTTTTGATTGAAACCCTACCGGCCGCTTTCGAGATGGACGAGATCATCTATGAACTGCGCGAGCATATGGCGGGGCTCAATTGCGGGCGCTGGGATTATATATTCTCCTTCATCAAGACCTTTGCCTCAAACAGGAACTATATTCTTCCCGACCGTTCCCAGGTGGTGATGTCAAAGGCCTTTCTGGCCGCCTATTCGGCGCTGCTGATCAAGACCTGCCACAGGCGCCAAGCCTTTGCCATGGGTGGCATGGCGGCGCAAATTCCAAATCGCAAGGACTACCTCGCCAATGAGGCAGCGCTGGACAAGGTCAGGGCCGACAAGGAGAGTGAAGCCCGCAATGGCCATGATGGCACCTGGGTGGCGCACCCGGACCTGGTGCCGGTCGCCATGAGGGTGTTCAACGAAATGATGCCAACGCCCAACCAACTCTATGTCAGGCGCGATGATGTTGTGGTCGGGCAAAAGCAACTCTTGGCAGTTCACAAGGGCACCAAAACCGAAGCGGGTTTTCGCGAGAACATCCGGGTCGGCGTGCGGTATTTGGAATCCTGGCTTCGCGGGAGGGGCGCTGTTCCGATCTACAACCTGATGGAAGACGCCGCCACAGCCGAGATCTCGCGCTCGCAAATCTGGCAGTGGCTTAAATTTGGCGCGGCGCTGGATACGGGCACCAAGGTCACCCGCAAGTTTTTTGACACATGCGTCACCGAAGAAATGAAGCAGGTCAGGAAAGAAGTTGGCGACGAAGCCTATGCGAATGGCCGTTTCAAAGAGGCCGTCAGCATTTTCAAGGCCATGTCGACATCGAAGAATTTCGAGACATTCCTGACGCTGCCCGCTTACAAAAGGATTCTTTAATCCTCGTCGAATTTCGACTCGACCAGGGCCTCCAATGCGGCCAGGGCTTTTTCCGCCTCCGGGCCAGAGGCTTCCAGGTGGATTGAGGTTCCGATGGCGGCGGCCAGCATCATGAGGCCCATGATGGAGGTGGCGGGAACCGTGTGGCCGTCGCGGCTCACCAGAATATCCGCGTTAAACCCTTCGGCGCATTTGACGAATTTGGCAGAGGCTCTGGCGTGCAGTCCCCGCTGATTGATGATCGCCAGTTCTTTGACGAGGGATGCCATCAGTCACCGAGGATCTGGCTGGCGATATTGATGTATTTGCGGCCAGCATCCTGGGCTGCGGCGGCGCATTTATGCAGGTTGGAATCCTTCCTTACCCGCACGAGCTTAACCAGCATGGGCAAATTCACGCCTGCGACCACTTCTACGCGGCCTTCTTCCAGCAGGGAAATTGCAAGGTTTGAGGGGGTGCCGCCGAACATGTCGGTCAAGATGATGACCCCGTCGCCTGAGTCGACGGATTTGACCGCCGCAGCGATGTCAGCGCGGCGGATTTCCATCTTGTCATCAGGGCCAATGGCGACGGCCTTCAAGAACTCCTGGCGACCGACGACATGCTCCAGCGCGTGAACAAATTCTTCCGCCAGGCGACCATGGGTAACGAGTACGAGGCCAATCATCGGAGTTCGGACAGTTCGTGCACTGGGACGGAAAGACTCATCATCGGCTGCATTTTGCCCCTAACACTTGCATGGCGCAACTCTTTCGCAAATCAGCCCAGCCAGTTCAATGCGGCACGAAGGCGAGACGGGGCAGAGGCTGCTTGTGCGTCAATTTCGACCATTGGCAGGCTTACGCCCAGAATGTCAAAGCTCGCAGGATCGGGCAAGCGCTCGATTTCCGAACTTGGCCGCAGTTTGACGGCAAGCGACAGGGAGGCCTTGGGCAGAGTCGGCAATTCAACGATGGCGAGGCCTCGAATTTCAAGCTTTCCCTTGATCTGGGCGGGAGCAGAAGCCACCAGGCTACCGCCCGAGCGGGTCACGATAACCTGGTCGTCAGACACGAGCTCAGCCGCCATGAGGCCTTTGGACAGGCCTTGACCCGGTTCATCCATCAGCCTGAGCGCCAGGGAAGATTTACCCGAGCCGGGCGGCCCCAAAATCAGGACACCCCTGCCTCCGACGGCCACGCAGGTGCCATGGAGCGTCACCTGTGGATGACCCATCAATTGGCCTCGGGCGCTTGCCAGTCATCGGCAACGGCTGGCAGGCGCACGACAAATCTGGCGCCAAGCACGGGTTTTTCAAACCCTATTAGCGCCTTGCCATAGCGGTTTTCCGCCCAAATCTGTCCTTTGTGGGCATCAATGATCTGCCTTGATATGGAAAGGCCAAGGCCTGAGTTCTTGCCGAATGAACCTTCCGGGCGGTCGGTGTAAAACCTGTCAAATACGCGTTCGAGATTATCCGGGCTGATGCCGGGGCCGGAATCCTCAACCCGCACTTCAACATCCTCGCCATTGCGGCGCACCCTGACAGCAATCCTGGTGTTTTCCGCGGTAAAAGACCGGGCATTGTCCAGAAGGTTCCTGAACACCTGGCTCAATCTCGAATCATGGCCCAGAACCAGATAGGCGCGGGCGGGTTCCATGCCTGCGGGTGCCGGACTGACATGGAGCGCTATTTCGGCCAGCTGGTCTTTTCTGGTTTCATTGGCCAAAGAGCAGATGGCCCCGAGCAGCCGAGCGACGTCGACGGGATGGGTAACAGCCCGCGCCAACTCCGCATCGAGGCGGGAGGCGTCGGCGATATCGGTGATGAGGCGATCAAGCCTCCGCACATCATGCTTGACGATTTCAATAAGCCTTGCCCGCTGCTCGTCGGTTTTCACCATCGCCAGTGTTTCCACGGCGCTCCTGAGCGAGGTCAGCGGATTTTTTAATTCATGGCTCACGTCAGCCGCGAAGGCTTCAATGGCATCAATGCGGTTGTAAAGGGCGTTTGTCATGTCGCGGAGCGCCCCGGAGAGATGGCCAATTTCATCGCGCCTTGCGGTAAAATCCGGGATCTCCACGCGGGTATTGACGCCGCGGCGAACCCGCTCGGCGGCGGCAGACAGCCTGCGGATAGGTTCGGCAATCGTGCCAGCGAGTAAAACTGAAAGCAGGATTGTCACCAGCGCCACGAAACCAAATGTGAGCAACACGACACGGCGTTCGGCGCGCAAAACATCATCAATCTCACCGCCTGATGTTGAGAGTACTAACGCTCCGAGCACGGCGCGCAATCTCTGCACCGGAACAGAAACCAGAATAATGATATCGCGTTTTTCATCGAGGCGCACAACACTGACAGCGGCGCCGTTCAGGGCGGCGGCAACTTCGGGAAAGTCCCTGCCATTGTCGAGGCTGTACTCCCGCTGCAGGGGATAGTCATAGGCGAAGAACCAATCATAGGCGGCGTTCCACCACCGGATTGGGAAAAACCCGTCATCGGTTTCCGATGGCCTGAGTTCGGACTGCACGATATCGCCGCCGCCATAGAGGAACCGGCTGTCGACCACGAGATTTCCCTCGGGGTCGATAATCCGCCCACGGATGGTGGAATTCGCCAACAGGCGGCGGAGCACGGGGCCGGCGGTTTCAGGGTTGATGGGAAAATCCAGATTGTCGAACTGGTCGGCCTCAAGGTTGGAAGGGTCCAACGTATCGTTAAGCGAGTCCGGGTTGATGACAATTGATCCGGTATCGGCGGTGGCGGAACCCGCAATGGCGGCAGAGATGATCTGCGCCTGAATGGTGAGACTCTCGACGCGGGCGTCAATCAGCCCCTGGCGGAACTGGTTGAAATAGAGAATGCCGGTAACCAGAACAACGAGGCCCAGAAGATTGAGCAGAACGATCCGGCTGGTGAGCCGCTGAGGAGCAAGGCGGTGCAGCAGCCCGTGCCGTCCGGCAATGGGCGGTGGCACATACTCAACATCCGCGCCATCGTCGCTGTCGCTGCGATCCAGGGCTTCAGTTGCCGTTATCTTATCGAGCATCCGTCACCCTCATGGGGGCTCGCTTTATCCTGGTCTATTGTTCCTTGAAACGATAGCCAACACCATAAAGGGTTTCAATCCCGTCAAAGGCTACATCAACCTGGTTGAATTTCTTGCGCAGGCGCTTGATGTGGCTGTCGATGGTGCGGTCATCCACATAGACCTGGTCATCATAGGCCGCATCCATCAGGGCATCGCGGCTTTTCACAATGCCCGGCCTTTGGGCCAGCGATTGCAGGATGAGGAATTCGGTGACGGTGAGCGTCACGGGCTTGCCCTCCCAGGTGCAGGAGTGGCGGTCCGGGTCCATGGCAAGCTTGCCGCGTTCAATCACTTTGAGGGCATCGGTTGGCGGAGCGGTGCCATCCCGGGCGCTGGCGCGGCGCAGAACCGCTTTGACGCGCTCGACCAGCAGGCGTTGGGAAAACGGCTTCTTGATAAAATCATCGGCCCCCATCTTGAGGCCGAACAGCTCATCAATCTCGTCATCCTTTGAAGTCAAAAAGATCACTGGCAGATCGGTTTTCTGGCGAATGCGGCGAAGCAGCTCCATTCCGTCCATGCGGGGCATCTTGATGTCAAAAATGGCCATATCGGGCGGTTGGTCCTGCAGGCCCTGAAGGGCTGCCGCCCCGTCATTGTATTTCTGGACAGAATAGCCCTCTGCCTCGAGCGCCATTCCGACGGACGTCAGGATGTTGCGATCATCGTCAACCAGTGCAATCATGGGCATTTTCTTGTTCATCCGTTGTTATTCCTAGGGGTTGCCCCTAAGGGCAAAACTAGAACAAATTGTGGCAGGCAGCATAGAGGGTTTGGGTGCAGAATGCGAGAGCCAATGAAATCAGGCCAAAAGGGTTTTTCGGGAACCGCCATGCGGCAGTTGCTCAGGCGGGCAATAACCTGCGCATTATCAACAGTTTCCCATGAGGATGGCACGCCCTATTGTTCGCTTGCCAATATTGCAACCGATGGGGCTGGCAGGCCCCTGCTGCTGATTTCCAGGCTCGCCTGGCACACGCAGAACCTCGAAAAAGACCGCCGCGCCAGTGTTCTGGTTTCGGAGTTGCCCTCTACGGGCGATGCACTGGTGGGACCCCGGGTGACGGTACTGGGGCGATTTGAGCGGGATCCAGATGAAGGCTTGCGGCGGCGTTATTTGGCACGGCACCCACAGGCCGGGCTCTATGCGGATTTCGCGGATTTTTCGTTCTGGAAAATGCAGCCAACGCGGGTGCATGGGGTTGCGGGGTTTGGGAGGATTGAAACATTGGAGTCGGAAGACGTTTTTGTGGCTGCACCGGATATGGAGATGATGGAGGCCTCAGCAATCGCCCACATGAATGATGATCATCTGGATGCTGTTCAACTCTATGCAACCCGGTTGTTGAAGGCGGAGCCCGGGGACTGGCGTGTGGTGGCCATTGATCCCGACGGATGTGACTTCAGCACGGGCGAACAAAGTTTGCGCCTGCCGTTTGAACATCCTGTCCATACCGCTGAAGAACTTCGCGCATGTTTTGCCGCCCTCAGTCAGAAGGCGAGGAATGTTTCTGGTGAACCAGGTTAAACCTTGCAATCCCAGGGGCGCTCACCCAAGTTTTCAGTTGTTCTGCAACCAAGGAGGTCATCATCATGAGAATTGGGATTTTGGGATCAGGCGATGTGGCCAAAACGCTGGCCGCTGGATTTGTCAAACACGGGCATGATGTATCTCTGGGAACGCGGGACACTTCCAAGCTTGCAGACTTTGCAAAAACCAACCCCAAGGTCAAAACCGGAAGTTTCGCTGACGCCGCCAAGTTTGGAGAGGTTGTCGTGCTGGCCGTAAAGGGTCTGGTTGCCAACAAGGCGCTTGAATTGGCAGATGCCGAAAACTTACGTGGCAAGACCGTGATTGACGCCACCAATCCCATTGCCGATGCGCCGCCTCAGAATGGCGTGTTGCAATATTTCACCACACTTGACAACTCACTCATGGAGCAATTGCAAAAGCAGTTCGCGGGCGCGCATTTCGTGAAGGCCTTTAACTCAGTTGGAGCACCGGCCATGGTCAACCCAAAATTCAAGGGTGGCACGCCGACGATGTTCATTGGCGGCAACAATGCGGATGCCAAGAAGACCGTCACAGGCATTCTTGAGCAGTTTGGCTGGGAAGTGGAGGATCTGGGAAGTGCGGAAACCGCACGCGCCATCGAACCACTTTGCATTCTCTGGTGCATCCCGGGCTTTGCCAAGAATGACTGGTTTCATGCCTTCAAAATGCTGCGTTAGAGTGTAAGATCAGCGCCGCTGCTGTTGGCTATGACTTCGCGGATGTTATGGATGTCGTTGTTGGCGATCCAGTTGGTGGCATGGTTCATGTCGAAGCCGTGGTCGAGCCAGCGCTTGATCAGGCGGCGCTCAAGTTCTTCTATTGGCACATTCAGGTAAATCGAAAAGTCAAACAGCTGGCGAAGGCCATTCCATGGGGGCTGATTGAGGAGAAGGTAATTTCCCTCGACCAAAACGAATTTGGCTTTCTCGTCCACAATATCGGCGGCGGCGCGCGACAATTCCATGCTGCGGTCAAACACGGCGATGGCGATTTCGGGTTCGCGGGCCTTGATGCGCTTCAGGAGTGATTCAAAGCCCCTGACATCAAAGGTGAAAGGGGCACCCTTTCTGGACCTGTGGCCCCGCGCATTGAGAATGATGTCGTCATAGTGGAAACCGTCCATGGGGACGACGATTGCGGTTTCGCCAAGCTTTTCGAGTTCGCTGCGAAGATTTTCTGACAGGGTTGATTTGCCGGAAGCGGGGGCGCCCGCAATGGCGATCATGAAGCGTTCGGCGCTCCCCGCCTTGTCCCGAATTGTCTTGGCAAGCGCAGCAGCGTCGGCCACGGATCAAGCCGCGAGTAATTCTTTTGGCGGTTCCTTGGCGCCAGTCATGAAGGCCACCGCATCCGACATGGAAAACTGCTTGGGATTGATGACGCAGAGGCGTTTACCCAGGCGGTGAATGTGAATGCGGTCAGCCACCTCAAAGACATGGGGCATGTTGTGGCTGATGAGCACGATGGGAAGCCCGCGCTTCTTCACATCCTGGATGAGCTCGAGAACGCGGCGTGATTCCTTCACGCCAAGCGCTGCCGTGGGCTCATCCATGATGATCACCTTGGAGCCGAAAGCCGCCGCGCGCGCCACCGCCACACCCTGACGCTGACCGCCGGAGAGGGTTTCAACAGTCTGCTTGATGTTCTGGATTGTCATCAGGCCCAATTCTGAAAGTTTGGTGCGGGCGCGCTTTTCCATCTCGGCGCGATCAAGCATGCGGAACACTGAACCCAGCACGCCGGGGAGACGGATTTCACGGCCGAGGAACATGTTATCGGCGATGGAGAGTGCCGGCGACAAGGCCAGGTTCTGGTAAACCGTTTCAATCCCCGCCGCGCGCGCATCCATCGGCGTCTTGAAATTCAACACATTGCCATCGAGCCTGATCTCGCCTTCGTCCGGCTGCACCGCGCCGCAAATTGTCTTGATCAGGGTCGATTTGCCAGCACCATTGTCGCCAATCACGCCGAGCACTTCGCCGGGGTAGAGATCGAAATCAGCGTGATCGAGAGCTGTCACGCGGCCATAGCGCTTGACCAGACCGCGCGTCGTCAAGATAGGTTCCTTTGCCATTATGCTGCGACCTTTCTGATCCATTGATCAACCGTGACAGCGCCGATGATCAAGGCACCGATGAGCAGATAAGTCCATTGCGCGTCAGCACCCATGAGCCTGAGGCCCAATGAGAACACGCCAACAATGAGAGCCCCGAATATCATGCCGAGGATGGAGCCGCGCCCGCCAAACAGCGAGATGCCACCGATCACTACGGCGGTGATGGATTCGATATTGGCGTATTCGCCGGATGTGGGCGACACGGAGCCAATGCGTCCGATCAGCACCCAGCCGGCGATGCCGCAAATGAGACCGGAAAGGGTGTAAACAGTGATCAGCATGCGCTTGGTGGGAACACCCGCAAGATCGGCCGCGTCCGGGTCATCGCCCACGGCATAAAGCCTTCGGCCCCAGGCGGTGTAGTTGAGCACATACCAAAGCAGGACAACCAGCAACATCATGAAAATGACGCCGTAAGTGAAGACAGCGCCACCTACTTTTAGCTGTTGGCCAAAAATCTGCAGCAACGGGGCATCAGCCTCGATGTCCTGGCCGCGGATGGTTTCGTTCCTTGAATAGATATATTTTGTGGCGTTGTAGACCTGCCATGTGCCGAGTGTAACGATGAAGGGCGGCAGCCTCATTACTGCTACCAGCCAGCCATTGATGAAACCGCACAGCGAGCCGCAGGCCAGCCCGCAGAGAATCGAAATCGGCACTGGAATGCCGTAGCGAAAGGTGAATTGACCCATCACGACCGACGACAAGACCATGACGGCACCCACCGAAAGGTCAATGCCTGCGGTGAGGATGATCAACGTCTGGGCAGCACCCACGATGCCAACAATGGCGACCTGCTGGATGATGAGAGTGAGTGAGAACGGATTGAAAAACTTGCCGCCGACAATGATGCCGAAGGCCGCCACCGAGAGCAGCAGCACAATGAGCGGCACCGCCGCTTGATTGGAATGCAGGAAATGCTGGACCTTCTCCAGCGGTGTGCGGTCGTGGCCAAAAGCAACAACAGCATTTTCACCCTGATCAAGCACTTTCTCAAATTCCAGCTTCTCAGTCATCCCAATCTCCCCTGCACTCGAAACATAGCCCTTTACCCCGCACCTCTAGGCGAGGAAGTTCAAAAAAGGGCGGCCATTTCGGGCCACCCTTCTTTATTCAGTGATTACGTAAAGGAAATCAACCCCAGCACTTGGCCAGACCTTCCTTCGTATCGATCGAAGGAACGCCTTCAACTGGCGCATCGGTGATGAGCGCAACGCCGGTGTCGAAGAAGTTCTTGCCTTCGGTCACACCTGGCTTCTCGCCAGTATCAGCAAACTTCTTGATGGCTTCAACACCCATCGAGGCCATCAGCAGCGGATATTGCTGCGAAGTACCGCCGATGATGCCAGCCGCCACATCCTTGACACCTGGGCAACCGCCATCGACTGACATGATGAGAACCTGCTTTTCCTTGCCAACGGCCTTCAGCGCTTCATAGGCGCCAGCAGCAGCTGGTTCGTTGATGGTGTGGATTACGTTGATGTCCGGATTGATCTGGAGGAGGTTCTCCATGGCCTTGCGGCCACCTTCCGGATTGCCGTTGGTATAATCATGGCCGACGATGCGCGGATCATCTTCGTCGCCAATCACGTTTGGATCCTTGATGTCAATGCCGAAGCCCTTCATGAAGCCCTGGTCGCGCAGCACGTCAACGGTGACCTGCTTGGTGTTGATGTCGAGGAAGCCGATCTTGGCATCCTTGGCGGCATC
>VFJY01000034.1 GCA_009885825.1 Rhodobiaceae bacterium
AAGGTCATGAGTGGATGCTTTCCGGGTTCGGGCATTTCAGAGCGCAGGCCAAGAGCACCGATCGTCGGATTGCTGCTATGCATGCACTGGCACTGGACTGCGATCTCGTCGCCACCCTTGAGTTCCAGGGGCTGGTCTGACTGCGCCTCGCTGATCCATAGTCCAGGCGCAGCTTGGATCGGGTCAGTGGCGCGGGGCCACTGCACAATGCGGCCATTCAAAAAAACGGCGGGATTGAACTCGCTGCGCTGGAGGGTAATCCAGTATTTGCCGCTCTTGATCTTTCCCAGTTTCCAATAAACACCTTCGACATCCGGCTGATCCTTGTGGATGGGACGGCACGAGGATATTTTCGCAAGCGTAAGCCCCTTGGCTGGTTTGTCCTTGAGCAATACGATTGCAGAATCGCTGACTAGAGGTTTCGCAGATTCGGCCTCGTAGATATAGTCGCCTTTTTCGTTCGGAGAGTTCTCAAATTTGCCGACCGCACCTGAGAGCAAGGGAACGATGAGCCTTCCTCTTTCCTGGGCAATCCGAGCCGCCTCCGCTTTTGGATCCACTTTTTCTTCCGCTGGCGGTGCGGCCTCCCCTTCCTCATCTGCTGCTTCTGTCTTCGTGAAGTCCGGGAATGGTGTGAACATGTCCCCCTCCGGCACAAAAGGCCCGTAGCGTTTCACATTTGAAAAGCGGATCTCGTCCATTTTGCCGCTCCAGCAGAACCAGTCCAGCCCGGAACCTATATTGAGGATGGCCGGAGGCCTCCAGTCCGGTTGCTTGCCGGTGTGGAGAATGGAAAGCACACCGTCGAGATATAGGCGAATCGCCGAGCTGTCCCAGGTCATGGCGACATGAGTCCACGAACCGGGTCGACGGCGGATCTTGTCGTGTGGGTAGGGATTGACCAGCCATCCGTTATTTTTGGTCTTCTTGTTGTCCCAGGATACATTGAACAGCCAGCCGAAGGTTGCAATATTGCCATCGGAAGCTTGAACCTCCAGGAAGTTGCTCTTCTGGAAGTCATCAGGCGAAATCCAGAATTCGATGGTTCCTTCCGGAGGAAAATTCTCAACACCCAAAGGAAGGGTCGCCAGTTCGCTTTTGAACATCTGCACACCTTTTCCGAAACGTCCGCCACCGGATACCGTGACGGCGCTTTTGCCGTTCTTGGTCGGAAATGAGATCTCTGGTTTGGGACCGTCGAAGTCCTCGTAAAAGATCGTCCCGGCATCTTTGAGATATTTCTTGGACAGGACATCATCGGCACTCGATGAGTCTGCGAATTTTGCAGATAGAAAAGCGTCATCAATCAGGACTTCCGACTTTCCGGCCACCTGGACGTATAGTTCTGTCAGGCGGATATGTCCCGGGATTTTCACTTCTCCCCTGATCTCGGACCATTCTGCTCCGGCTTCACCCGCTATTTCGGATAGTTTCTGTAGTCCCTCGTAGGCCTGGCCGTTGATTCCGATAACCACTTTTTCCGTGCCCTTCCCTTTGGCTTTCACCCATGCTCCGAACGAATAGGTGGAGCCTGGATTAAGCTCGACAAAACGAATCCCCAGACGGGTGTGACCTCTGGCGGAAGCGGCAGCTTTCCCGCCGTGTGCATCTGCGGAACTGGTGACAGCTAAATTGAAATCCCATCTGATCGGAGCCTGCGGATCACCTCCGGAAAAACCAAGACGGGGATCTTTGACAAACTCGTCATTCACAGGAGTCCAGAACTCGAATGAACCGTTCGCGATCAGGTTGCGTTCCTCAGCCGCGCGAAGCGTTGTCGCGCCTAAAATCATCGTCACGAAAAACACGGACGCCAGCAATGGCACTTTTTGAATCAACATTTTTTCTCCTATAGGTCTTTGATTCACACTCCGGTTCTATTTAGTCCACAGTGGCGGACGGTGAACCTCGATGGCATCGATCGAAAACCGGTTGGGTGTCGTTGGAATCAAAGTCAGTTCATGTTCGCCCTGGGGAAGGCCGTCCACTACGGTCACATATCGGTAGAACACATCATATCGCGAATTGTGGATCAGCTTCGCTTCCTCCGGCTTCAATGGAATGCAGCTCACCTCGTCCTTGTAAGGAGTGGGAGGGATGTTCCATTTGAGACTGACCTCGCCTTGGACAGGTTCAAGCTCCTTCTTTTCCCTATCGGCCCCCTTCACGCTAAAAAGGAAATCTTCAGGTCGTATCGTGATCCGGCCACTATTCGATATGAAAATCTTGCTGTTGTCTCCCTCGCCGTCGGGACCGGTTTTCGAACCGGCAAGCGTCCATCTATATTTTTGGTGGTCGCCGCTGATATGGGTGAATTTCAATTCCCATGATTCTTCCAGCATATTGGGACCGGTGTAGTAGGTCATGAGATCTGCCGGAATTTCGCCTTTTCCTTGAGGCCGGGTTCCCTGGAGGAGATTCATTTCGGAGGGCGCTTTGCCGTCTATGAGGACTTTGGCGGAGCCGTTGTGGGCAGGCATGATCAGATCGATCCGGTTGCCGTAGAATTTCAACTTCAGACTGTCATTCGCACCAGTGCTAGTCACAGAGTTGACCGCCCTGTCGCTCCATCCCTCGCCGATAAGTTGGACTTCATCGCTCCGGCGGTCGGCCAGCGGTCTCATCGCCTCATAGCGTCGCACCATTTCGGTCCATGGTTTGGATACGGGAAATCTCCTGAAATGACGTTCGTATAGCTGGGCCATGAGGATGGCTCCCTTTTGGCTCAGGTGAAGTCCGTCAGCCAGAAAATCCTCCGCGTTCAACTTGTTGGAGGCCAGATAGTCTCTCCATTCCTTGCGGCATTCGACCAGTTCGCATCCATAAGTCCTGGCGAGCCTCCGCAGTAGAATTGACTCCGCGCTGTCCTCATTGGTCTGGTCTTTCATCCCTCGGTCAATATGGGCGCTGCGGATCACTATTTCCGCCGTAGTCTCACGCCGTATCGACTGGATGATCCGTTCCCATTCCC
>VFJY01000186.1 GCA_009885825.1 Rhodobiaceae bacterium
GGCTGTTTTTTCTCGGCGATGTTCATGCGGCCCAAGGCGATGGTGAAATCGTCGGCACGGGCATTGAGACTGCTGCCGAAGTCCAGTTCACAGTGCAGGTTGTAAAAAAGAAAAGGATCGGCTGGCCACGCAGCTCAACCACCGACAAAATATTCACGATCGGCAACGCGCGGCCCCTTGATCAGGCTTTGCAGCACGCGACCACAGAAATGCTGGATTGGCTCATTGAGGATTATGGACTTGATGAGGTGACGGCGAGCCATGTAATGGGACAGGCTGTACGCTATGACATCGCCAATGTCTTTAATCCAGCCTATTCGGTCGTCTGCCGGATCGGAAGAGAGTGGCTGACCGACGTGAAAAAATAGTGAGGGTCGACTGAATTTTGTACCAAGGGCTAGGCTGGTCGGAGCGACAGGATTTGAACCTGCGACCCCCAGTCCCCCAGACTGGTGCGCTACCAGGCTGCGCTACGCTCCGACTTGCTGCGCCTTTAGCATCCCACTCCGCAAAGTGAAAGTGTTGATTGAGAAGCCCGCTAAACTCTTGATGTCGGATCCAGCAGCTTCCGCGCATCGCCCAGATCACGCAACGCGGCCTTGAGGGCGTCGGTTTGCATGTCTGAAAGCTTGTGAACAAGAACCGGGGCCTCGCCGATGTTTCCGGCATGGCGCGCCAATGGCGCCTTGCCAAGGCCGGGGGCGGACTTGGTTATTCTCGGCGCAATCTGGGCCTGGCCCGGCTTTGGTGTTCCATCCAGCTCGGCATCGCGTTTGCGGGCAACGATTTCGCCGCGCCCGATGCCCGAGACATAGGAAACGCCTTCTTCCTTGAGAATGCGCTGCAGGCCCCGAATAGTGTAGCCCTCGCTGTACAACAGGCTGCGAATGCCCTTCAGCAATTCAAGATCGGCGCGGCGATAATAACGCCTGCCACCCGCGCGCTTCATGGGTTTTATTTGCCCAAAGCGGGTTTCCCAAAAGCGCAATACGTGCTGTGGAATATCGAGCTCTTCTGCCGCTTCACTGATGGTCCGGAAGGCGTCCGGTGACTTGTCCAAACTCTATCTCCTGATTTCGCGCGAGAAATGCTTAATCATCTGAACCGGGTTCGAGACCGTTAATCACATTCTTCATCACCTGGCTGGGGCGGAACACCATGACGCGGCGCGGCGTAATAGGCACTTCCTCGCCGGTCTTTGGATTGCGGCCAATACGGCCTTTCTTGCTTCGCACCATAAAAGTCCCGAAGGATGAAAGCTTCACGGATGTACCATCGACCAACGCATCGGACACGAGATCGAGCACCGACTTCACCATCTCGGCGGATTCGGTGCGTGACAAGCCGATATCCCGGTGAACCGCTTCACTTAGATCGGCGCGCGTCAAAGTCTTGCCTGCCATGTTTTATCCCCTCGCAAGAACCGCCGTAAGCTATGTCGACAAAATCCCTGCGTCAATCGAAAATAACGCGAACTCAATAGGTTACGACTCTAGCCTAAAATCTAGCGAGAACTGCGCCCCAGGTAAAGCCACCCCCCATGGCTTCCATGAGGACGAGTTGGCCCTTTTTTATCCGGCCGTCTCTCACTGCCGCGTCCAGGGCCAGGGGAATCGATGCGGCAGAGGTGTTTCCGTGCTGGTCAAGGGTAATCACGATCCGGTCCTCGGAAATGCCCAATTTCCGGGCGGTGCCTTCCAGAATGCGGCGATTGGCCTGATGGGGCACAAACCAGTCAATATCTGCGGGAACCAATCCGGCCTTGGCGATCGTCTCTGCCATTACACTTGCGATGTTAGTGACTGCGTGCTTGAAAACCTCGCGGCCTTCCATGCGCAAGTGGCCAACGGTTTTAGTGGTCGAGGGCCCGCCATCGACATGCAGCTTGTCAACGTAGCGGCCGTCGGAATGGATTTGGCACTGGAGAATTCCGCGGTCCTGGTTAGTGCCCAGCCCCGTGCTTGCGCGCACGACGACGGCCCCTGCGCCATCGCCAAACAACACGCAGGTTGTGCGGTCATTCCAATCGAGAATGCGCGAGAATGTTTCCGAGCCAATCACTAGGACGCATTTTGCCTGGCCGCCTCTTATGAAATTGTCGGCGATCGTCAGGCCATAGACAAAGCCGGAGCAAACGGCCTGCACATCGAAGGCTGCACCGGTGGTGACACCAAGATCGGCCTGCACTTGTGTGGCGGTTGCAGGGAAAGTTTTGTCCGGGGTTGACGTCGCAACGATGATCAGATCGATATCACCGGGGGCAAGTTTCGCATGATCGAGAGCTTTGCGCGCCGCCTCCACGGCAAGGGTTCGCGTTGTTTCACCCTCGGCTGCAATGTGGCGTGCCTTGATGCCAGTGCGCTCAACGATCCATTCGTCACTGGTATCAACGATCTTGCTAATGTCGGCATTGGTCATAATCCGCTTAGGCAACGCAGAGCCGACGCCTTCGATAGCTGAGCGCAGGCTCATTCCGCCACCTGCAGTTGCGGGCTGTTCAGAGCGGCCATGTCCTCGGCGATTTTCTCAACCAGACCGTTGCGCACCATTTCTATGGCCACATCGATTGCGGTGGCAAAGCCCAATTCATCGGTGCCACCGTGACTTTTGACAACCACGCCATTCAGCCCTGCGAAAACGCCGCCATTGTGTTTGCGCGGGTCCATGCGATCGCGGAGAGCCGCGAAGGCGCTGCCGGCCAATACTGCGCCCAATTTGGAAACCCATGTCCGGTTCAGCACCAACTTGAGGTAAGTGGCCACCTGCTTGGCGGTTCCCTCGGCGGTCTTGAGTGCGATGTTTCCAGTGAAGCCTTCCGTTACAACAACATCGACTGTGCCTTTGCCAATATCATCGCCCTCAACGAAGCCCACATATTCCATCGGCAATTTCATCTCCCGCAAAAGCCTGGCTGCGTCCTTTACCTGCTCCAAACCTTTGACTTCCTCAACTCCGATATTGAGCAGGCCAACGGTTGGGCGCGTCAGGCCAAACAGGCAGCGGGCCATGGCCTCGCCCATGATGGCAAATTCGACGAGCTGGGAAGCATCCGCGCCGATTGAGGCACCGACATCCAGAACGATACTCTCGCTGCGCAGGGTTGGCCAGATCGCGGCGATGGCGGGGCGTGAAATGCCGGGCGATGTTTTCAGAATAAAGCGCGACATGGCCATCAGCGCGCCAGTGTTGCCGGCGGAAACCGCCGCGTGGGCCTCGCCCGTGTGAACCGCTTGGATCATCTGCCACATGCTGCTTTTACCGCGACCATGGCGCAGCGCCTGGCTTGGCTTCTCATCCATGCCGATCGCCACATCGGAATGGCGGACTTCGGACCTGGCTTTCAGCCTTGGATACCTATCCAGAAGCGGTTCGATCTTGGCCCGGTCGCCAAAGAGAAGAAACTTGTAAGTAGGGTGACGAATTGCGGCGAGTTCAGCCCCCGGAATTACGATGCCGGCGCCCAAGTCACCGCCCATGGCATCGAGCGCTATAGTCAAATCAGTTGTCATGTGAACCGGGAAAATAGAGGCAATTGCGGGGGATACAACACCTAATATTCAGGGCCGTTTCAGCTTGGTAAAAGGCGAGACCTTTTCTGGCTCGACGGATTCCAATACGTCATTGAATACTTCGCCGGGCTTGCGCGGGTATGGATCAAGTTCCAAAGCCAGGGTTTCCGCCAAAACCTCGCCCAAATCCACACCGCCATTTTCAATCACATCCACATCTTCTTCGCTGGTTGATTGAGATTCGCGCTGGGGGAGAAAAAATCGCTCAACCTGAAAGTTAACCTTTTCCGTGAATATTTCCAGGCTGACAACGGAAATCTGGTCCACTTCGGCTTCAAGGTTTCCAGTAATTTTGAGACCACCGCCACGCCAAGGACTGACGTGCAAAAAACCGCCAAAGCTGTGAATTTTTGGAATTCCAACACGGGCGGCGAGTGCGGCGCATTCCATGGAATCAGCCGTCAACCGCTCATGGCTGCCAAGCTTTGGGACACGGTCGACCTGAAGAGGCCTGGAAAATTCGCAAACGGCTTGCTTCATTGGAAACTGAACCTTCCTCCCATGACCTGCTCGCGCGGCAATTCGTTCAGCGCTTTCACCGCGAAAACCACATAGTCAGCCATGGCTTTTGTGGCGGCTATAGGTGCGTCATCGGGATAAATATTGCGCCTCAGCGCCTCCTCCAGCGCCCTGCCGTCAGAATTCAGCGCCTTATCATAAGCTATGACCCGCCCATAATAGGATTCGGCGAGTTTCCGCACCTTCTTGCCTACAGCCACATCGCTCACGCCAAATTCGCGCAGCGAGCCGTCCATATCGGCAAAGAACTCATCCGTAAGGTTCTGCCGCAAATCTTCCACGCCTTCACCCTTGAGCCTCCCCAGCACCAAATACATGTGAAGCACGATCATTTCAAAGCGGCCCTCGATGGTGTCGGGAATGGCCATGTCTTGATAAAAATTCTCGTGCCGCGCGGCAGCCACAATTGCTTCGTAAAGGCGGCGCTCGGGCTTTTCCCGTGGTTTGAATATTCGTTTCAGGATCATAGGCTTGCCGTTGGCTCCTGGTTGGGGCAAAAGAAGATTACATGAAAACAAGGTGTTGTTGGAACAAGATGACGAACCACCGAAATATGCCGGCTGTGTGGCTGCTGGCAAGCCTGCTGGCAACCGGGATTTCGGCCTGCTCACCCAGCATAAATCACCATGGCTATATCGCAAGGCCTGGTGCTTTTGGGCAGATTACCGAAGGCATGTCAAAAACCGAAGTTGAAGGCATTCTGGGCTCGCCATCAACCACGGCCAGCATCAATTTCGATGGCGACAGTAACTATTACATCACCAGCATCACCGAAAGCCGGGCCTTCCTGCAGCCCAAGGAAACCAGTCGCGAGGTGATTGCAGTGCGTTTTGACAAGAATGAGCAGGTCACCAGCTTTGCGCAATACGGACTGCTGGATGGCAAAATCATCAACATCAATGACCGGGAAACGCCAGTGCAAGGCGGCGAGCTTTCCGTGCTGCAGGATATATTCAAGGGTATACTGGGTTCCAAACCCAGTCTCTAAATCATCGCGATCCCATTTGGGCACGGTGCTAGGCGGCTACAATTGCCGCCGTACTCAACTTCAGTGCTCTCGTTATCGAGTTCGCGTCTTGTGGTTTGCCGAAGAGATAGCCCTGCAGCTTGGCGCAACCTGCCAATTTGAGTATCTGGATTTCCTCCTCGGCTTCCACACCTTCCGCAGTCACCTCGGCACCGATGCCTCTTGCAATGAGACCTGTGGCCTGGATCATGTGCCGCGCTGAGCCGCTGACGAGAATGGCGCTGGTCAGCGAGCGGTCAATCTTGATGCGATCGAATGGGAGCTCGCGCAGATATGCAATGCTTGAATAGCCTGCGCCAAAATCGTCCAGGGCCAGGGATATGCCGGCCGAGCGCAATGTGACGAAAACCGGCTTGAGCCTCGCAATATCGTCAATCAGCGTGCCTTCGGTGATTTCAAGTTCGATCCGGCCATGGGCCAATCCAATGCGATCTATGATGGACAAAGTGCGTGAAACAAATTCAGGATCGCGCAACTGCAGTGGTGAAATGTTGATGGCGACACGGAGATCGGCCCACTTCTTTGCGTCAGTGCAAGCGCGCTCAAGAATTGTTTCTCCAAGTTGATTGACTATGCCGGCGGTTTCCGCTTCGGCGATAAAGCGTTCCGGGCCGACTTCCCTGCCGGTTCCACCAGGCCAGCGCGCCAACGCTTCCACGCCAGTCATCTTGCGGGAAAACGCATCGACAATTGGTTGATAGGCAACGTCGATTTCCTTGCAGGCGACGATGGCGCGCAGTTCGGATACGATCTCCAGTGTCTCGCCGCGATCGGCATCCATGGATTTGGTGAATACGCAACAACGGTTTTTGCCATCGGACTTGGCCCTGTACATCGCAATGTCCGCCCGGCGCAGGAGTTCAGCCGCTCGAATTTCTGGATCTGCCGCCGCTGCAATTCCGATGCTCGCACCTATCGAGGCGATGCGGCCATCGAAATCAAAAGGCATTTGCAAGAAATCGATAATCTTGCTCGCCGCCGTTTCCGCCTGGACTGTGGCGTTGACTCCGCGGAACAAGACGACGAACTCGTCGCCTCCGATGCGGCTGACCAGAGCGTCTGCCGGGGTCAATGTTCTGAGCATCGCTGCGAATGAATACAGGAGATGATCACCCGTTCGATGGTCGTATGTATCATTGACAACCTTGAAACCGTCGAGATCGATGAAGAGGACGCAGACGCCACAAAAATTTTCCGCCAACGCGGCGTCTGTTTCAGCGACGATAGCGGCCCGATTGAGAAGCCCGGTGAGCGCGTCATGGCGCGCTTCAAAGTTGGACTTCCGCTCTCGTTCGCCAATGTCGCGAAATTGCCACCAGCACACAAACGCTATCGCCGTCAACACGGCCATCAGGACAGACAGTGTTATGAAAACGGTGGGTTGGATGAGTTCGCGGGTCGAGTCGCCTGGCCGCCGGTCGTCCCAGGTCAATTCGCCAACACTTTCCCCAAAGCGATTGGTGATTGCCAAACCACCACTAGCGCTGAGGTCTTTTGGCAAGAGCCGCATGTTTTTCACTACGAATTTCTCCCCCAGTTGGGCGATGAATTCATTCGTCATGAGTTTCGCCATGACCAAGAACCGCGGTTCGTTCGTGCCGAGATCAAGACCCTGGGTTGTTGGCGCAACGTTGCCTACGGCGATGATGGCTGTTCCATCGGAAGTTTTAACAATTGCTGAGGTCGTCCGGGGTTGAGTATTGTTGCTTGGCAGTTCAGCCAACAAGGCCAATAGATGGCCGCCCAGATAGTCATTCATGTTGGCTGTAAGGACATTGCCCCCAGCCATGCCCATGATTGTCTCCCCATTCTTGTCAACGGCGGCGGCAACATCATAGTTGATGCCTATGGCGCTCGGAATCCCCCAACTCGCCTCAAAGAACTCAAAATTGACTTCAGGCGCAGAGAGATTTATCGCAGCCGCGTCCCAATTTGTGTTGTCGAACAATAAATCTGCCAGCTGTTGCTGGCTGGCGTCAAGTGCGGATGCCACCACTTCCGCCGTGCGCCTATGATCCTCTACATTGGCGCCTGTCGACAGACGGTCAAGGAGATCCATGGTTAATGCAACAACGCCGCCGCCAGTCAAAAACAAAGGGACGACTACGACCAGGAGAAACTTTAGCGCAGACCGGTTTTTCATCGGTAAATTGCTAAGCAAAATAATTTAATAGCGCGTTTCCACCATTTTGAAATCTGCGTTGTTTTCAATTTTAGCGAGTGAAACCTTTTGTTTCCGTCAATTTTTCCGCCTAACGTTAACCACTGGTTAACGGCCTGTTTCGTCTCAGCGCAGAAATCCGCCCTCGCGCCGGAACTGCCGGTCGAGCCAAGGGAAACCTCCGCGCGAATTTCGCCGTCGCGGGGAGCTTGCTTTCAAGTTGAGCGAGACTAAGTCATAATTTCCCAGAAAAGACCCAGGATGCAAATGAAGGCCAGCGTGAAGACGATGGTGCGCACGTAGGCGATGCCCAGCCAGAACACGATGGCATGGATGACCCGCAACCAGAAATAGGCCATGCACCAGAAAGCCGTCATCCCGCTGGCGCTGTTGGTGAGGTGCACCACGAGGACGAGCGCGGCAAAAGGTCCAAATGTTTCAACGGAATTCATATAGGCCCGGTTTGCCCGCTTCCCCCAGTTTGGCACCGGAAGTGGTGTTGGATCAACATAGCTTTGTGGCGTCGGATTGCCATTGGTCATAACCTGGCAGGCGATATATGGAATCCACAAGACAGCGGTCAGCAGGGCGACAAGACTTAGATAGTAGAGTTCTGTTGTCATAATATTCCCCTCGGAGTTTGATTGACAGGCACGTTGGCCGACACAACTCGGACAGCCGATGATAGCCGGATTCGCCGCCACAATGAACCCCGCATTGATCTGGTCAATTATACCAGACGGCGTATCCCAAAAAATTGCCCCGGAATACGCTGGTGAGATTGTCCCAGTCCGCAGTTGTCGAGATGGGACCATCTTCGAGATAGGGCACGGCATCAGTTCCCGCCAGCAGCAGCACAAGATCAAAATTCTTCGACTCCGTAAACAGCCGTTTTACGTTCAGTCCACGATCGAAGCGCCAGTGCGGAAGAAGTTTCTCGCCATCAAGAACGAGTTCAAATTCTTTCATGACAGCAAGCCAGCCATCAATGGTTGCATCGCTCGCGGGCAATGACGCAAAGATCCCCGTCTGTTTGGCGTTGGGCAACCATTCCCGGTCATTGTCAGTTTCGGCGCGGGCAGCCTGCCAGCTTTCGCGGCTCAGCTGAGCGATAGCCTTTAATCTAAGTCGCGAATCTGCAAGTCGCTCTGGCTCCATTACAGGCCAATTGAACAGGTGAATGAATGCGATGAAATCACCAATCGCCGTTTCAGAAGGCATTCTCCCCGGGCTCGGCTGCCGCGTCAGGTCTATGGCCAGTGGCAAGCCTGCATTTGGAAAGAATACATGGAAAGTCTTGTCGAAGGTTTGGTGAAAATCATGGGCCAAGCCGAACTGAGCTGCTGCCATGATAAATTGTGAATAGCCGCGCAGCCATAGGATGTCCGCCGCGTCGAATGTAAAAAGCATTTCCGCAGGTACTTGGTCGGACGCCCGCATGAGCTGCCGCATCATGGCGCCCAGGGATTCATAGTCGCCAGCCTTGCCATCCCCATCGAGATCAAGCCTCACTTTCAGGAGATCAAAGGCGAGTTTGACCCCGGCGCCCTCCGCCGCTGCAAGTGTCGCTTCGGCCTTGATCAGGCCATCCAGCAACTCTTGGAGGATTGCTCGATATTTCGGATAATCAAGCTGTTCAGGATTGGGATTCGGCGGCACTGGCAAACGCAGGATTGGCAACTGCATCATGGCGCTTTGTGGTGTTTGAAGACCATGGCGATGCAAAGCCTGCCCCAGTTTTTCAATGCTTGAAACAAATTCTAGAATCCCCCGCGCCGCTTGCGCCTCTGCCGCTACGGCCTTGTCTCCGGATTGGGTGAAAGACCCCATCTCGCTCCCACCCTGCCAAAGTGTTCCGGCATAGAGGTGCCGCGTGAGGAGATCGTTCACCTCGGTTGCTGTCGCAGGGCCGCTCAACAGGTAGAAGAAGGCAGTGGCCGAAATCAGGAAACGCATGGCGGGTGGCTCCTTGAATTGTGGTTGCGCCAAAGAGTACGAGATTTGGGAAGCCTGAACAAGATTGGCATGTCAGCATCGAGCAAACGAAGAAGGCCGGAGATTCCCCCGACCCGCTATGTCGTCCAGCCTATTGCGATCAATGCACGGCCAAAACCGCCAACAGCAGCAATGCCACGATGTTGGTGATTTTTTGATCATGGGTTGACCGCCGCCCCTGCGGTGTCTTTGTAGGGGTCGCCTACGGTGTCGCCGGTAACGCTCGCCTTGTGGGCTTCGGAGCCCTTCAGGTGTTTGACGTCTTTGCTGTCTACGAAACCGTCCTCGAAGCTCTTCTTGGCGTTGTCCCAGGCACCGCCACCGGCAGTCATGGAGATGGCCACGATGAGGAAAGTAGCAAACAGCGTGTTGCATTTCTGCATACGCACTGTTCAATGCTTCAGCTTCTCAAA
>VFJY01000143.1 GCA_009885825.1 Rhodobiaceae bacterium
CTCAACGTCTGCGGCTCCAATTTGCCGATGTCGTCGGCCAGGCGGTTGGCGAGTTCGGTGGCCAGGGGATTGAGGCCTGAGGTATCAATGGTGATGCGCGGATGCGAGATGCGCGCCAGCCTTGTCACTTCCTCGGCCTCGTCCCAGATAATGTTGAAGTATGTGATGATCCGCTGGATCAAATGCCAGCCGGGGCGGCCGCGCTTGCCGTGCTCGAGGGCGGAGAGATAGGCGCTGGAAACGCCGATGGCTTCCGACATTTGCTTGAGCGTGATGGCGCGGCTGGCCCGGAGCTTTCGCATCTTTTCGCCAAAGGGTGTCATGTCAGCTCTCCCTGATGCGGCGCAGCTTTACATAAAAGGCGCCGCCGCCGCCATGCCTGGGGTGGGCCGGCTGGAAGCCCGAGACATGGGCGCGAAAGGCGGCTTCATGCAGCCATTCGGGCAATTGGCGGCGCAAGCGCCCTTCGCGCTCAGGCGCATGGAAGTGGCCGCGCCCATGCAGCGTGTGGCCGCTGAAAGGCGAAGCGCCCTTGCCGGTGATCACCAGCACAAGGCGCAGGCCCTGGGCACGGCGGTGGATGATGAAATCGAGAAGGCGGATGCGGGCCTCTTCCAAAGTCAGCCCGTGCAGGTCGAGGCGGGATTCGATTTCGGCCTTGCCGCGCAGCAGCCGTTGCCCGGTCCTTCTATCGAAACTGGCAAGCGGCGGCGGATTTGAAGACCTGGGCGGCGCTGTTTTCTGCGGCGTGAAAAGCGCGAGCGGCTTTGAAAAATCCGGTAACGCCGCGCTTGCTTTCAAGGCTGACTTTCCCAGGGGCCGGATGGAGCGGGCAACCTCATCCCACAGCCCGCGATCATGAACTTCAAAAAGTTTCTTCTTCATTTTTGCTTCAGGTATTTTTTGGCAAGTTTCCTTGGCAATAGGACAACCATGGCGCC
Source organism: Rhodobiaceae bacterium (assembly GCA_009885825.1). Classification (GTDB taxonomy): domain Bacteria; phylum Pseudomonadota; class Alphaproteobacteria; order Rhizobiales; family Aestuariivirgaceae; genus Aestuariivirga. The sequence continues at coordinate 942 of VFJY01000143.1, forward strand.
CGGACTTTTCATCTGGCCGGCGGTTGACGCAGCCGCATCGCCCCAGCCCCAATAGACATCGCCGCGCGCAGGGCCCTTGACCGCGGTGCCCGTGTCCTGGGCTATCATGAGATGCCGGAAAGGTTTCAATTCACCGCCTGGCCCTGAAGGCGCTTGAGTATCAAGCCAGACAGGCGTGCCAAACATCCAGAGGCTGCGATCAACAGCGAGGCTCCGGCGCGGCGTCAGCTGGACTTTTTGCGCGCCGGGTGCTCCCAGGGATGGATCATCAACCACGACTTCGCGGAAAAAAATGAAGGACTTGTTTTGCCACATGAGCTCGCGCGCGCCGGCCGGGTTCTCGCCCATCCATTTTCGCAAGGACTGCATGGACATGTCCTCGCGCGCGAGCACACCGCGCTCGACCAGCACGCCGCCGATGCCCGTATAGGGCTGGCCCGACTTGGCGCCATAGGCCAGGCGCATGGTGCTGCCATCGGCAAACCGAATGCGGCCAGAGCCTTGCACGTGAATGAAGAAAGCGTCCACCCAGCTTTTGAGCCAGACAAGCTCAAGGCCGCGTCCGCTTAGCGCGCCCTCTTCAATTTCACGGCGGGTGAAATAGCCTGTTGGCTTTCCCTGTGCGCGCCGGCCATATCGCAAGCCGGTTTGCTTTTCAGTTGACGCCTCAAAACCTATGAGGTCATCGGGTTTCCGGTAGATTGGAACGTCGTAGCCATTTCCAGGCGTCCGGCTGCCTTCGGCCTCAGGCTCATAATAGCCGGTGAACAGGCCTTCCGGCCGCACCGGATCACCGACTTCCAAGGCTTCGAATTCCGTTTCAAAAAACTGCCGGGCTGACACGGCCCTGGAGGCCGCTTCACACACGGCCAGCCAATCGGAACGGGCTCCGCCGTAGCGCACGTCCCGCCCGAAGGCATGACCGCTCGCAATGATTTCGCCGCATGACCTTTGAAATGCCGCGAGGGCGGCCTGGTGATCGTCATTGGCCCACCCCGCCATATGCGCGAAGGATACCTGGCGGAGCCGCGGCCTGGCTTCTGTGGTCATCGTCAGGGCTATGCTAAAAAGGCAGACAAGACACGCGTGTCCAATCACGACTGGGTTTCAGTTGAGACGATCAGCCAGTTGGGATCGCGCTCTGTCACATCACGCTCGAATGACCAGATATCCGTCACGTCCCTGACGGCCTTTGGCTCGCCATCGATGAGGCTTCCCGCCTTGTCATAGGTCGCCGAGATCGTCTGGCTTTCAAATTTCAACGCGATGCTGGCGCGTTTTTCCACAACATTGACACTGAGGAATTCAACTTTTTCAAAACCTATGAACTGAAAGTCAAGTTTCTCGCCGGCCGATTTGCGGGTGTCGATCGCCTTGGAAAATCCGTCAAAGACCTCGCGCGACAATAGGGTTTTGAGCGCTGGCTTGTCGCCCTTGGCAAAGCCGTCAACCACGAATTCATAGGCAATTTTGGCGCCTTCCAAAAAGGCTTTGGGATCAAACGAGGGATCGGCTTCTTCCAGCTTTTCCAGCCCGACAGCCAGCTTGGATCCGGATTTCGCGAAGCCCGTCCAAATGGGCTTTTTGGGCTCCAAGTCAATTACCGTGTCGGAGCCAGGCTTGTTTTGGGGAAATTCGAGGACATTGGCGTTTGCGGCTTCAGGCGGTGTTTTCTTGGTGACGACCGACGGGTCGAAGGGCGGGCGCTCCAGCCCGGTGCGATGTCCCAGCACGGAGCGCAACCGCCAGAAAACCACGAGCGCAATCGCTATCAGAACGAGATTCAGAGGATCAAAAACGTCGTTCATCGGTAAATCCTCACAGGCCGGCGAAAATCACGGCCCCACACACATTAACAGTTCATATGATCATCCCTATATAGGAGACTTTGGCTTAGGTCCAAGGCCGTTATTTTTCGGAGGTTCAATCATGCTTCGCTACCTGCCCGCCATCATCATAGCCGGTTTCTTCGCGGAACTGGCGGGCCTGGTATGGCTGGGCAGCCGGATGGGCATTTTGGCCGTGCTGGGCCTGACGGCGCTGGGCTTTCTGGTTGGCGGGCTGCTGATCCGCAGAAGTGGCACGACCATTTTTCAGGCGATGAGTAGGGGCCGGCTGGATCAGAAAACCTTTTCAAATACCACGGCAGGAAGTTTGCTTGATGGGGTGGCTGGCGTGTTGTTTATCATTCCAGGCGTCATCACGGATGTGGTGGCAGCGGCATTGCTTCTGCCTTTCGTGCGGAAATGGCTGGCTGATTTCTTTGAAATCCGCATCGCTGGAAATTTTTCGGTGCATCGTTCTGGCCCCATTATCGAAGCTGAAGCGACCGAAATACAGGAGCCGTCCAAATCTATTTCAAAGCCTTCTGCGGAAGCTTAAGACCCTGCTTGCGAGTTCATGGCCTTCATGTTAGCCACTGCGATATGTGATCTGCATTCTCAAATTTCCTGAAAGGCATCCAAGATGGTCAAAAAAGCCAAGCCAGCACCGCGCAAGCCGGCACCCAAGGCAGCGGCGGCAACAAACGCTGGCACCAAAAACGCTGTCAAGGCGGCGCCTCGCCTTTCAGAGGTAAAACCCGCCGCTCCTGTCAATCTTCAGGCTCCGCCAGCGCAGCCCGGCGCCCAGCCGTCAATGCGCATAATTGGTCAATATCTGAAGGACCTGAGCTTTGAGAATCCCAATGCGCCGCAGGCTCTCGCACCCCAGCAAAGCCAGCCGGATATCAATATTTCGGTGAACGTCAACGCGCGCAATTTGACGCCAACCGACTTTGAAGTTGAATTGCATCTTGACGCAAAGGCGACGTCAGACGGCAAGGTCATTTTTGCCTCCGAGCTCATGTTCGCAGGGGTGTTTCGCATGGAGAATTTTCCGGCCAACATGCTGCATGCGGCAGTCCTTATCGAGTGCCCTCGGATGCTGTTTCCTTTCGCCCGCCAGATCCTGGCAGACGCCACACGCAATGGCGGCTTTCCGCCCTTGATGCTCGACCCGATTGACTTTGCCAGCATGTATCAGAAACGCATGGCGCAACAAGCGGCGGCCAAGGCCTAATTCAATTTCGCTTTCCAGAGCGCCGCGGCGCCAAGGGAGCTGACCATTTTTTCATGGGCTTCGCGTTCTTGGGGCGTTATTCGCGGCGGCATTTCGCGGCTTCTGCCAGATTGGGTGCGGGCGCTGTTGACTTGCAATTTCCGGACATTATCGGACTTCGGAAGTGTAAGCGCAATCTGGCGCCCGCCGGTCAGTTCGAGGTAGACACTGGCGAGAAGTTCAGAATCGAGCAGCGCACCATGCTTGGTGCGTTTTGAATTATCAATGCCATAGCGCTTGCACAATGCGTCAAGACTGTTGGGGCCCATCGGGTGGCGCTTTTTGGCGAGCATCAGCGTGTCGATTATACGCTCATAAAGTATAGGCGGCTTTTTGATGAAGCCCAGCTCGGCGTTCAAGAAGCCAACGTCGAAACTGGCATTGTGGATGACGAGCGTGGAATCGCCAATAAACGCCAGGAACTCATCGGCGATTTTTTCAAACCTGGGCTTGTCCTTGAGAAACTCGCTGCTCAATCCGTGGACCGCCTCCGCCTCGCGCGGCACATCGCGGTTGGGGTTGATGTAGGTGTGATAGGATTCGCCCGTGGGCAGATGGTTGAAGAGCTCGATGGCGCCGATCTCAACCAGGCGATGTCCAGTCAGAGGGTCAAGGCCGGTCGTTTCCGTATCAAGAACAATTTCCCTCATGTGCCGCGTATCCTGTGCGAGTTCCGGAATTTTTCCGCAAGTCTTCTTACCTGAATTTGCAGGTTGTCCACACTGCTGGAACTGTCAAGGATGAAATCGGCGCGACTGCGCTTCTCAGTGTCCGGCATTTGCCGCGCCAGAATATTCGCCAGTTTTTCCTCGGTCATTCCAGGGCGCGCCAATGCCCTTGCCCTTTGGATCTCGGGAGGAGCTGAAACGACAATAGTGTAATCCATGGCCTTTTCTTCACCCGCTTCAAACAACAAGGGGATATCCAGCACAACAAACGGACAATTCTGCATTTTCCAGCGGGAAATAAATTTCTCTCTTTTTTGGCGCACAAGGGGATGAATCAGGGCTTCCAATGTCTTCAGCTTTTGGGGATCAGAGAGGACAATGGCAGAGAGTTTTTGCCGGTCAATGGCATTGTCAACAATTGCCGCTGGAAACGTCTTCGCGACTTCCTCGATCGTCGATGAATCACAATAGATTTCATGGACCGCATCGTCAGCGGCAAAAACTGGAACCCCTTCGGTGGCAAAATATCCTGCAGCCGTTGTTTTGCCCATGGCAATTGAACCAGTGAGGCCAACGATAATCATGGGCTTGATACTTTTTTCACATCCGCCGCCACGAGATCATAGAGCTCCCGGCTCACCTCGGGCCTCACACCAAACCACAGCTCAAATCCGCGAACAGCCTGGTGCAGCAACATGCCAAGGCCGCCCAGGATTGGATTTCCGCGGATTTGAGAATCCCGCAGCAAAGGGGTGACCAGGGGCGAATAGACAATATCGGCAACGATTGCCTTTGGGTTGAGTGTGTAAAGATCAAGTGCCATGGGCGGCTGGCTGTCCATTCCCAGCGGCGTGGTGTTGATCAACAGGTCGCAGCCTGAAAGCGATGCAAGAAGTTCACTATCCTCGATCTGATGGACGGAACCGCCAAACTGGATTTTCAAATCCCCGACCCGGCCTAGCGTGCGGTTCCTAATTCCCATGTTGGGCACGCCTTCATCACAAAGGGCTCCAATGATTGCCCGCGCTCCGCCGCCAGCGCCCAGAACAATGACTTTGGACTTTCCGAATTCAAAGTCCGGGAATTCGGATTTGAGGCTTGCCAGAAATCCTTCGCCGTCGGTGTTGGTTCCGCACACCTGATTGTCTCTTATATAGACAGTATTCACGGCACCCAGCCTTTGGGCAATCTTGTCCGGCGCCACAACGGCTTTGAAGGCTGTTTCCTTATGGGGGATTGTCACATTGCAGCCGATAAATTCCGAATTTGCCAGGGACGCGATGAAATTTGCCGCGTTGCCAGGTTCAATGGCCAGTTTTTTATAAACCGAATCCACGCCATATTTCCGCAACCAATAGTTATGTATGAGGGGCGACCGGGACTGCTTTATGGGCCAGCCAATAACGCAGACTTTTTTCATGATGGAATTGCCTTCTGCTGCCGAAGGAATTCCAGCAAAGGCAATAGGGGCAGGCCCAGAATGGCGGAATGATCTCCGTCGATTCGCTGAAAAAGCTGGATGCCATTTGTCTCAACTTTGTATCCACCGACAGAGCCCAGGTAATTGGCGGCATCGCCACTGAGATAATCCTCCAGAAATTCGTCAGAGAAATTTCGCATTGTGAGCTGGGCTTTGGAGAGCCAACTCCATATTTGCTTGCCATTGCTGCTGCAGGACAGCGCTGAGTATAGACAATGGGAGTTGTTTCTGAGTTCGCGCAGTTGTTGGCGCGCTGCGGCCCTGGAATCCGGCTTGCTGAATATCCGGTTTTGAAACCCCAGTGTCTGGTCAGCGCCTATGGTGATGGCCTCCGGGAACTGGCGCGAGGCTTTTTCTGATTTAAACTTCGCCAGCTCGATGGCGACACTTTCCGGATTGCTGTTTTTGTTTTTTTCAGCTGTTTCATCTATTGCAGGGTCGCATGTCTGAAAGGTCAACCCGGCGCTGGCAAGGATTTGCCGCCTGATTTCGCTGGTTGATGCGAGAATGATTTTCAAGTTTGAGTGATCCGGTGATTGAGGTTGTTTGTTGAGAGCGGCAGCTTAGATTGTGGATAATTCTGGCTTCGCAAGGACAGTAAATTTTTGGTTAAAGTTATCAGCTTGTTATTAACACCGCTGATCTGGAATTTACACCTTCGGGAAATGTGTTGATAAGAGGTGGCTGTGGATGACATTGGAAAAGCCTCAGCGGTGCGTTTTTATGTGATTTAACTCTCTGTAGTTATAGGTGGAAATAAGTGGTCTTACAAAGTGCGGAAAAGACTGGCAAAGGCAGGTCAGGTTTCTGGCAAAAGCGCCTGACCAAAGAACGGTACCACTCTTTGCGCTCCCAACTACAGATTCAACTTAGATAAGATTCTCTTTGAGAGGAATTAGAATTTGACCAAGCAGCCTCTAATAAGTGTTTTGACGGGTCAGAAACCGACGAGAAGACCGATTTGGTTTATGCGGCAAGCGGGGCGCTATTTGCCAGAGTACAAGAAGACGAGAGCGCAGGCCGGCTCATTTCTGGACTTATGCTATTCGCCTGATCTCGCCGCTGAGGTCACGCTGCAACCATTGAGGCGTTATGATATCGACGCGGCCATTATCTTTGCGGACATTCTTATTGTCCCCCACGCTATGGGCAATGGACTGTCATTTGTCGAGGGTGAAGGCCCGGTGTTGGAAACCGTGCGGAGCACGTCCGATTTGGCCCGATTGCGGACAGGATTTGAATCAGCGCAATTTTCCTCTGTCGCCGCCTCCGTTTCAAAGGTGCGTTCGGAATTGAACAGGAGTATTTCGCTGATTGGGTTTTGTGGCGCTCCCTGGACCGTTGCGAGTTACATGATCGAAGGACGGGGTTCAGAGCGGGAATATGCCCGCCATGTGGCCTATCAGCGGGAACCATGGCTGTTTGATTTGATTGACCGCCTGGTGGTCAGTTCGATTGAATATCTTTGCCTGCAAATTGAAGCTGGCGCCGATACGGTGCAAATCTTTGATTCCTGGGCCGGCGAATTGACGGATGAATTGTTTGGAGAATTCTGCGTGGAACCAATTCGAAAAATTATTCTGGGTGTCAAAGCCAGGCACCCCGATGTGCCGATTATTGTTTTTGCCAAGGGAGCCAATTACCGGCATGGGGCAGTTTATTCGGAAACGGGCTGCCAGGCCCTGGGTGTTGAGGCTGAATGCTCACTGGACTATCTGCGGTCAATTTTGCCAAGGGGTGCCGTGGTTCAGGGAAATCTTGATCCCCTGCTGCTTTTATGTTCGGATGAAATTGTTAGCCGGCAGGTGGCAAAAATTGTGAAGTCAGCTCCAATGGAATCCCATATCTTCAATCTGGGGCATGGCATCAGGCCGCAGACAAAACCGGAAATCCTGACGACGGTTGTGAAAGCGGTGAGACACGCTGACAATGGCTGATTGGGTTTTGTGGATCAAGGTCGTCCATATCCTGGCTGTTGTGAGCTGGATGGCGGGTCTGTTTTATTTGCCGCGGCTGTTTGTCTATCACGCGGATGTATTGCCGGGTGGTGAAGCCAGCAATCTCTTCAAAACCATGGAAAGTCGTTTGCTGAAGGCCATCATGCGGCCGGCGGCTGTTGTCACGCTGGTTTCTGGTGGGGTTTTGGTGTGGTTGAGCGGGTTTTCCATCCTGGAACCATGGCTGGCCGTCAAGTTGCTGGCGGTTGTGGCGCTCAGTGGTTTCCATGGGCATTTGGAGTTCCATGTGAAGTCTTTTGGGCGGGAAGAACGAAATCATGGGTCGCGATATTTCCGCGTCATCAATGAGATTCCGACGATTTTGCTGATCATCATCGTAGTGTTTGTGATTGTGAAACCATGGCAATAATTTTTGTTGGTTTGACCGCAAAAATTTGTTATAGGGTCCGCGGACATTAGCTTTTTTTTGCGGTTTTTGTTTCCCTCCTCCAGTTACCGCCCGGTTTTGCTGCGCTGCGGCTTTTTCACCCCTAATAGCATTGATCAAGACATGACAGATATCGCCGAACTCAAAGATATTAAGCTTAAGGATCTTAAGCAAAAGACCCCGGCTGAATTGGTGACGCTTGCCGAAGAGCTTGAGGTTGAGAATGCGAGCGCGCTGCGCAAGCAGGAGCTGATGTTCGCCATTCTCAAAAATCTGGCTGTGCGCGATATCGAGATCATCGGCGAAGGTGTCATGGAAGTCTTGCAGGATGGCTTCGGCTTCCTGCGCTCGGCGGACGCGAATTATCTGGCGGGGCCGGATGACATTTATGTGAGCCCCAGCCAAATCCGGAAATTCACCTTGCGGACCGGTGACACGGTTGAGGGGCAAATTCGCAGCCCGAAAGATGGCGAGCGATATTTTGCGCTGGTGAAAGTCAACACGATCAATTTTGAAGACCCGGAAAAAACCAAGCACAAGGTTCACTTTGATAATTTGACGCCGTTGTATCCCGATCAGCGGCTGGAAATGGAAATCGCCGATCCAACGCGGAAGGATTTTTCAGCGCGGGTGATTGATATCGTCTCGCCACTTGGCAAGGGCCAGCGCGGACTGATTGTGGCGCCGCCGCGGACCGGCAAGACCGTGTTGCTGCAAAATATCGCCCACGCTATCGCCTCCAACCATCCCGAGTGTTTTTTGATTGTTTTGTTGATCGATGAGCGGCCGGAAGAAGTGACGGATATGCAGCGTTCGGTCAAGGGCGAGGTTATCAGCTCAACCTTTGATGAGCCGGCGACGCGCCATGTTCAGGTTGCTGAAATGGTGATCGAAAAAGCCAAACGCCTGGTGGAGCACGGACGGGATGTGATCATCCTGCTTGATTCGATCACAAGACTGGGCCGCGCTTACAACACGGTTGTGCCTTCTTCTGGCAAAGTGTTGACCGGTGGTGTTGACGCCAACGCGCTGCAGCGGCCGAAGCGATTTTTTGGCGCGGCGCGCAACATCGAAGAAGGCGGCTCGCTGACGATCATCGCGACAGCGCTGATTGACACGGGCAGCCGCATGGATGAAGTTATTTTCGAAGAGTTCAAGGGAACCGGCAATTCGGAAATCATCCTGGACCGCAAGGTTGCAGACAAGCGCGTATTCCCGGCGATTGATATCTTGCGCTCGGGAACGCGCAAGGAAGAACTTCTGGTCAAGCCGGAGCTGCTCAAGAAAACCTATGTTCTGCGCCGCATCCTCAATCCGATGGGAACGGTTGACGCCATTGAATTCCTGCTCGACAAATTGCGCCAGACAAAATCCAACAGCGATTTCTTCGACTCAATGAATGCCTAACAGTTCCAGCGCCTCGGCAAGCTCTTCTGGATTTGTCGCGGGCTTCGCACAGGTCATGCCCCGGCAAACATAGAGTGTGGTTTTTCCGTCTTGGGTCGATTTGCCAAAGGCGGGATGGTTTGCGGGCAGCATGGCGTTGGCATCAAGATAGCTGACTACGGCATTCAGACCCGTGCGTTTGAGAGCCAAGGCGAGCAATGGCATCCCGGCGTCCCTATGGCCGCTCACTTGGACAATTTGAATGGCATCTTGCCGCAGCAAAATGTTCTTGAGCAGGCTAGGCGCAGAAAACGGGTTGTCTATCGCCCGGCCAAGAAATGCCGCGATGATCTGGTCGGCTTTTGCCTGATAAATGGTTTCGCCAGTCAGGTGATACAGGGCACCATAGTTTTTGATCATCAGGGCGTTGGCGCTGGGTGTGACGTCATCATCAATGGTGCGGCTGGTGATTGGCAGCTGGGCTCTGGTGAGGGATGCATGGAAAAAACCGCCGTTCCTTTCATCCCAATGATTGCGCTCGAGTGCCATTGCGAGCTCTTGCGCGGTTGCAATGTAGCGGGGCTCTGTAGTCAAACTATATAGCGCCAAGGCTGCCTCGATCAAATTGGCATAGTCGTCGGCAATGGCTTCGTGGCGCGTTGAGTTGAGACGGTGGCTGTGAAGCAGCCTTCCGTCCTGCCAGAATATATTCATATTGACGTCGAAGGCCCTGACGGCGGCGTCCCGCCAGCCGCAGTTGTCAAACACCAGGGCCGCTTCGGCGAGGGCTGTGATGAACAGGCCATTCCAGTCGGCGAGCACCTTGTCGTCATGCTGTGGCGGCGGGCGGGACTTTCTGGCTTTCAGGAGTTTGGCTCTTGCGGATTTGAGCCGTTCAGCGGTTGCGCGGTCGTCCGGCGGCGGATTGCCGGTGCGGTTGAGAATGACATTGCCTTCCCAGTTTCCGCCCTCGCTCACATCATATTTTTCGCTGAAGATTTGAAGCTCGTTGGCATCCAGGTATTTTTCAAGTTGGCGCCGTTCCCAGACATAGTATTTCCCCTCTTCGCGCTCAGAATCCGCGTCGTAGCTGGAGGTGAAACAGCCCTCGGCGGTTGTCATGTCGGTACGGACAAAATTTATCGTTTCATGCAGGCGCTCAAAATAGAGAGGGTCTTCGGTCCGGAGCCAGACCCTGGCGAGAAGGCTCACAAACTGCGCGTTGTCGTAGAGCATCTTTTCAAAATGGGGCACCAACCATTTATGGTCAGTGGAGTATCGGGCCATCCCTCCCGCCAGATGATCATAGATTCCGCCGTTGCTGATGTTGGTCAGAGTTAGAAGGACCGCGTCACGGGCGTGTTGGTCATTGGTTCGGAGATAGACCTCCCAGAGGTAAGCGAAGATGGGTGCCTGTGGAAATTTGGGCGCGCCTTTGAGGCCGCCATATTGAGTATCAACGGCTTTCACCAAAGCCTCCGCATGACCGTAGATTTCGGCGGAAGTGATTCCCCGGGTGGTTGCGGGCGATTTGGACTGTCGCAACGCCGTCGTTATGGCGTCGGCATTCTGATGGATTTTTTGTGGTTCTTCGATCCAGATGCGGGAAATTTCGGCAAGCACATTGCGGAAACTGGGGCGGCCGAATTTCGCTTCCGGCGGAAAATAGGTTCCACCCCAGAATGGCAGGGCATCAGGGGTGAGAAACATGGTGAGCGGCCAGCCCCCCTGCTCGCCCAGGCTATGGAGCGCTGACATATAGATGCGATCAATGTCTGGCCGCTCTTCGCGGTCAACCTTGATGTTGATGAAAAGCGAGTTCATCAGCTCGGCGGTCTGGGCGTTTTCAAAGCTTTCGTGGGCCATCACATGGCACCAGTGGCAGGCCGCATAGCCCACGGAAAGCAGAACGGGCCGGTTGAACTTCCTCGCTTCCTCAAAGGCTGGCTCGCTCCACGCATACCAGTTTACTGGATTGTCCTTGTGTTGTAGCAGGTAAGGGCTGGTTTCCTCGGCTAAGTGGTTGCGGGACATTGGTTATCTTCCTGGAATTGGTATCGATTCGAATCCGAAATGAATAGATCTGACACGATTTTTGCGGTTTCCAGCGGGTCCGGTGTTGCGGGCATCTCGGTTATTCGCATGTCTGGTCCTGCTTCGCAAAAAATACTTGAACTGGTTGCTGGTACTCCCCCAAAACCCCGTCTGGCAAGTGTGCGGCACTTGCGCGATCCGTCATCACAGGAGGTCATTGATCAGGCCGTGGTGCTGTGGATGCCTGGGCCCAACTCGGCAACGGGAGAGGATGTGGCTGAATTTCATGTTCATGGCAGCATCGCGGCCATTGATGCCCTGTTCCGAATTTTTCGAAGATACGATGGCGTGAGGCCGGCGGAGGCGGGAGAATTCAGCCGCCGGGCCCTCATGAATGACCGGATGGACCTGGTTGAAGCGGAGGGGTTGAGCGATCTCCTGCAGGCCAAAACGGAAGCTCAGAGGCGGATGGCGACGCATCACATGCTGGGTGGCGCCAGCTCGATCTATGAAAGCTGGCGTGGCGAGCTGATTTCCATTCAGGCCCGGCTGGAGGCCGCCATTGATTTTGTCGATGAAGAGGGAGTGGCGGACGCGGCGCTGGCGGAGGTGAAGCCGCGCACGCTCTCCCTGGTGGCGCGCCTTGAAAAGGCGGTGGCGGAATCTGATCGCGCTGGCGTCCTGCGTTCCGGCGTTAAGGTTGTGTTTGCGGGCCCGCCCAATGTCGGGAAGTCATCGTTGCTCAACTTGGTTGCGGCGCGCGAGGCCGCGATTGTTTCGTCGCGCCCAGGCACGACCCGAGATGTGATTGAGGTTTCGATTGTGCTGGCAGGCGTGCCGGTGATCCTGATGGATACGGCGGGATTGCGATCCGGCAGTGACGATGAAATTGAAAATATCGGAATGACCCGGGCCCGCTCGGAGCTTGCTGGCGCTGACATTGTGATATGGATCAGTTCGCCCGATGTGAACGATGAACAGGGACCCGCTGTTCCGGCAGCCATCCGCGTTCTGAACAAATCGGATCTGTTGACGGACAAGTCGATTCGCTTGCGGAATGACGAGGAAAAGACTGTTGAGATTTCCGCCAGAACGGGGGCAGGCGTCAATGCCTTCATTGCCGAGTTGGAGGGTTTGGTGGTCGATCGGGTTGGTGGCATGGAGCATGCGACGATCATAAGGGCGCGGCAAAAAAGCGTGGTTGAAGACTCGATCGGGCATCTTCATGAGTCTTTAACCCATGGGGCGGAGCAGATCGAACTTGCGGCTGAATGTGTTCGCAAGGCGAGCCACAGCATCGCTCGCGTCACCGGCCGCGTTGATGTGGAGGATTTGCTTGGCTCCATTTTTAGCGAATTCTGTATTGGGAAGTAAACTGTTTCACGTGAAACCCGTGCCACTTTGACCCGCGCCGGAGCTTGTACTAGAGAGGGCCCATGAAGCAGAAATTTGATGTGATCGTCATCGGTGGCGGGCATGCGGGCGTGGAAGCGGCTGCGGCTGCGGCGCGGCTTGGCGCTGACACAGCGCTGGTCACGCACAGGTTTTCAACCATCGGTGAGATGTCCTGCAACCCGGCAATCGGTGGATTGGGCAAGGGTCATTTGGTGCGCGAAATTGATGCGCTGGATGGCCTGATGGGACGCGTGGCCGACCGGGCTGGAATTCAATTCCGCTTGCTCAACCGCTCCAAGGGACCGGCGGTGCGGGGGCCCCGCGCCCAGGCGGACCGGAAGCTTTACCGGGAAGCCATGCAGGATGAGATCCGAAATCAGGTTCACTTGAGCGTGGTTGAAGCGGCGGTTTGCGGGTTTGTCATTGAGGCGGGCCAGGTTGTGGGCGTGATGACCGAGGCTGGCCAAGAACTGCGGGCGGGCGCTGTGGTGCTGACCACGGGAACATTTCTGACCGGCCTTATCCATATCGGTGAAAAGAAGATACCGGCGGGGCGGGTTGGCGAGCCACCGGCCAACGGCGTCTCCCAACAATTGCGCCGGGCGGGCCTGCAGCTGGGACGGCTGAAAACCGGAACCCCTGCCCGCCTTGACGGGCGGACAATCCGGTGGGCCGGCCTCGACGAGCAAAAGGGCGATGAGATTCCCAGCCCCTTTTCATTTATGACGGGTTCGGTTTCCACGCCGCAGGTTTCGTGCTTTATCACCCAGACGACGGCGCAGACCCATGAGGTTATTGCCGATAATATTCATCGGTCGCCGCTCTATTCCGGGCAGATTGAGGGAACCGGCCCCCGCTATTGCCCCTCGATTGAGGACAAAATTCACCGCTTCAAGGACAAGCCGTCCCACCAGATATTTCTGGAGCCGGAAGGGCTGGGCGATCCCACCATCTACCCCAATGGCATCTCCACGTCCTTGCCGGAGGAGGTTCAGGAGCAATTCATCCGCACCATTCCGGGTCTCGAGAATGTTTCGATCCTCCGGCCGGGCTATGCCATCGAATATGACTATGTGGACCCGCGGGAGCTGTCGCATTCTCTGGAGCTCAAGGCCCTACCGGGCCTGTTTTTGGCGGGCCAGATCAATGGCACCACGGGCTATGAAGAGGCCGCCGCCCAGGGGCTGATCGCGGGCCTCAACGCGGCGCGGAAAGTTGCTGGCCAGCCTGCTGTCATCTTTGACCGGGCCGAGGGCTATCTGGGTGTCATGGTGGATGACCTGGTTTTGCGCGGCGTGACGGAGCCCTACCGGATGTTCACCTCGCGGGCTGAATACCGCTTGTCGCTGCGGGCTGACAATGCGGACCAGCGGCTGACGCCCAAGGGCATTGCGAGCGGCCTTGTGGGGACTGAACGCAAAAAACATTTCGCGGAGCGGATGGATATTCTCACCCGTGCGAGATCGCTTGCGGAAGAGTTGGTTTTGACCTCGGCTGCGGCGGCCAAGCACGGTCTTCGGGTCAATCAGGATGGGCAGCGTCGCTCGGCCCTGGATTTTCTGTCCATGCCGGAAGTAGGGCTGGAGCGGGTTCAGGACATCTGGCCGGAGATCGCAGCCCTGCCGGAATTCGCCAAGGAAGCGCTCTATGCCGAGTCTCTCTATGCCGGTTACACAGCACGGCAATCGGCTGATGTGGTGGCGCTGCGCAAGGAAGACCAAATTCACCTGCCAGCGGACATCGATTACATGGCCCTACCCAGTCTCTCGATGGAAATCCGCCACAAGCTCACGCGGGTTCAACCCCGGACGCTTGGCCAGGCATCGCGCATCGAAGGCATGACGCCCGCCGCGCTTGGTTGCCTGCTGGGCCACATCAAGCGCCAGGGCCAGCGCAGAAGCGCTTGACGGTATGGCCCCCCGAGACTTGGAAGAATTTTTACTAAATTTTAATGTTTCACGTGAATCAAGCTTTCGGCTCGAGGCCTATGTCCAATTGTTGCAGATCTGGCAGGCCAAAATCAATTTGATTGGCGCTTCGACCGTAGATGACATCTGGCGACGCCATATTGCGGATGCCCTGCAGCTCAAGCCGCTGATGAAACCGGGAACCAGCGTCGTGGCCGACTTGGGTTCGGGAGCTGGAATACCCGGCCTCATTCTGGCTTTGGCGTATGGCCTGCAAGTTCATCTCTATGAAAGCAACGGCAAGAAGGCAGCCTTCCTGCGCGAGGTCATAAGACAGTCAAAAATTGATGCGACGGTGCATCAGGTTCGGCTTGAAACCCTGGATCAGCATTTGCCGGAGGCCCTACCCCAATATGTCACCGCGCGTGCGCTGGCCCCCTTGGCAAAATTGCTGCTGTGGTCGCAGCCTTTGCTCAGCCGCGGTGCAACTGGCCTCTTCCACAAGGGACAAGATGTGGACAGCGAGTTAACCGAGGCTACCAAAATTTGGAAAATAGGCGCATTAGTAAAGCACCCCAGTTTGACCGATTCGAAGGGGACGATTCTCGAGGTAAAGGAGATTTCCCGTGTTTAACCAAGGCATGTTCGGAACGTCACGTATTTTGGCCATCGCCAACCAGAAAGGCGGCGTGGGCAAGACCACAACAGCAATCAATCTCGGGACGGCGCTTGCCGCCGTCGGCGAGACCGTGTTGATCGTGGACCTCGATCCCCAGGGCAACGCCAGCACCGGACTTGGTATTGCCAGAACGGCAAAGCAGAAGTCCTCCTACCATGTCTTGATTGGCGAGGCCGAGCTCGATCAGGTTATCGTTGATTCGGGAATTCCCCGCCTGCATTGCGTTCCTTCGACGATTGATCTCCTGGGCGCCGAGCTGGAACTTGCAGACTTCGACCGCAAGACCTACCGCCTGGCCGACGCCATTCATCGTCTTTCCCAGAGCAAAAATGCCAGTCGCAGCTACAGCTACATTCTCGTGGACTGTCCGCCTTCGCTCAATCTGTTAACGATTAATTCACTTTCTGCCGCCGACGCGGTGCTGGTGCCGCTGCAGTGCGAATTCTTTGCGCTCGAAGGCTTGAGCCAGCTTTTGAAAACGGTTGAGCGGGTGCGGGCAACGCTTAATCCCAAGCTGTCGATCCAGGGTGTGGTGCTGACGATGTTCGACCGGCGCAACAGCCTTTCCGAGCAGGTGGCCCAGGATGTGCGCAGCGTTCTGGGGGATAAGGTTTATCAGACGGTCATTCCCCGCAATGTGCGCGTGTCGGAAGCGCCGTCCTATGGCAAACCGGTCCTGCTCTACGACAATGTGTGCATTGGCTCCCAGGCCTATATCAAGCTCGCTTCTGAAGTTATCCGCCGCGAGCGCGAGCTTCGGGCTGCCTGACCGATTCACATCCGAAACAATAAAATTCACCAGGGGATGAAGTGAGATGATGCAGGCACAAAAGCGCAGATTGGGCCGAGGTTTGGCCGCCTTGATCGGTGATGATGCTGTTGAAACGCTTCCGGGGGAAGAGCTCAGCGGGCTTCGCCAGGTTCCCATTGAGCTGCTGCACCCCAACCCAAACAATCCGCGCAAGCAGTTCAACGAAGAAGAGCTTGCAAATCTGGCGCAATCCATCGGCGACAAAGGACTGCTTCAGCCGCTGGTGGTCAGGCAGCGCGGTGACGGCGAATTCGAAATTGTCGCCGGCGAGCGGCGCTGGCGCGCTTCCCAGCGGGCCGGTTTGCACCAGTTGCCCGTTCTTGTTCGCGAGCTCAGCGATGGCGAGACACTGGAAATCGCACTCATCGAAAATATCCAGCGGACAGATCTCAACCCGCTGGAAGAGGCGCGGGCCTATCAGCAGCTCCTCCAGCAATTCTCCTACACCCAGCAACAGCTGGCTGATTCGGTGCGAAAAAGTCGCAGTCATATCGCCAACACGCTGCGCCTTCTCAACCTGCCGGATTCCGTTCGTGGGTACATAGAGGATGGCAAACTCACGGCAGGTCACGCCCGAACGCTGGTGGCAACTGATTCGCCGGCCGAACTCGCCAACAAGATAATCAGCCTCGGCCTGTCGGTCCGGGAGGCGGAGACCCTGAGCCGGGAAAACTCGGTTGTGCCGCTTTCCAAGGCCAAGCGTGAAAAAAATGCTGACACGCGAGCACTTGAAAAACAAGTTTCGGAGGCCCTGGGCCTCAAGATTGAGATTAAATCCCAGGGCCGGGAGGCTGGAACCCTGGTGATCAAATACACTACACTTGACCAGCTTGACGCCGTGATGAGCCGCCTGATGGTGCCTGAGCGGCTGTTTTAATTTATCGTGGATTGGCGGGCGCGGGCCATGCGGCTCAGCGCGAGGACCGTCCGGCTCTCTATGGCTTCGGTAAGATCCGTATACTGACGGGTTTGAAGAATGGCGCCGCATACTTTTTCTTCGGCGCTCAAGAGAGCAGCCGTGTCCCAAATCCTGAGTTGATGGGCAACAGAGGCGCGCCGCTTGAAGAAGATGCCAAATCGCGGCGCGCTGACCACGCCATCAATGGACGACCCTGAATTGATTTGGGCTGCCATGCCTTCAAGCCGCGTGATGTGCTGCAGCACAAGGCTCAGGCTGCCGCGCCCCGATCCGATCGATGCGCCATAGATTGCTGCACAGCGATCAGCGTCTTCCAACCGGCCTTCAAAAATCGCATCAACCAATTCATCTGTCGAAACGTCGGAAGTATCGCCACAAATGGCAGTCACGTCCTCAACCTCGATTTGCGCTTGACCGAGGCAATAGGTGATCAGTTTTTGTGTTTCGCTGTCGGCAACGCCGCGCTCAAGGGATATGAAATCCACCAGCCTCGCCATTGCATCCTCGGTGATTGAAAGCCCCGCCGCCGCAATCTGACACTGCAAGCGGGCGCGCAACTCACGGGTTGATTCCTCGTAAAGGGCCACGCTGACGCATCGCGGGTGAGACTCCATCAATTTCCGAAGCCTGGATGTTTTGGACAGGGCCTCGGAATCAACAAGGATAAAGTTTCCCGCTGTCTCAACCGCCAGAAGGGATTCCAGCTGCTTGGCCGTGGCATCGCTGGAACCGGATATCCAAATGACGCGCTCGCCGCCAAACATGGAGATCGACTGGAACTCCTCGTAGAGTTTTTCTTTGGCACCCACAATCTGCGCCTCGGTCAGCCTGGTGACACTGAGCGCATCGGCATTCGGCCCTGTGATTGTATTCACAGCACTCAGGCATAACTCATAAACTGCGCGGCGGTCCCCGCCATGGATCAGCGCTGCGACTGGGCGCGGCCTGGCTTTGGAGAGAAGACCTGGAAGTTCATGGGCCTTGCCAACCGTCATTGGATAAAATCTATCTGTTCGCGATAAATGCCGCCAAGCGGATGCGGATGTCCTGGCCCACTTCCTGTGCCGCCTTGCTGGTGGCATTGGCCTCGGCCTCCAAATCGGCGATGGGTTCATTCACGATGTCGTAAGAGACATTGGAGAAGGTTTTTCCGGAGTTCACTTCCGCGCCCGATGAAATCTCAATCAATTTATAGTCGACCGACAGGCGGAGCCGCTTGCGCTGGACATCGCGCGCGTCGTCATCCGCCAGCAGGGCCTGTGATACGCTTGGATTGATCGTGAGCCGGAACTGGTCATTCTCGGCTGTTCCCGCTGGCCGCATAGACGAAAGCAAATTGTTGCGGATCAGCTGGCCAACGCGGGTATCGGTCTCCTCAATCGAAATTGAAGAAAGAGAATCCGCAACGTCCTGGCCATTGCTCGCGGTGCCGTAAAGCGGTTTGTAACCACAAGCGGACAAGACCACTACGATGACCAGGCAAAAAAAGAAATTGGCTGCTCGCAATTTACTATCCACCGCTGACGATGTTGACGATACGATCCGGCACCACAATAAACTTCATAACCGATTTTCCTTCCAGCGCCCTTTTGATGCCTTCAAGCTTCATGACAGCGATCTCCACTTGATCCTTCGCCAGTCCCTTTGGCAACTTGATTTCATCGCGCCTCTTGCCATTCACCTGAACAGCAATGGTCACTTCATCATCCGTAATTAGAGCGGAAATGGGCGTTGGCCAAGGCGTTTCTACGACAGGTTGCCTATGCCCCAGTTTTACCCAGCACTCTTCGGCGAGATGGGGCATCATGGGCGCGAAAACCAGAACCAGAATATCGGCTGCTTCACGGATGACGAAACTCAAATCGGGGGCTGGACTGCCTGCGGCCAGCGCCGCGCCCAACGCATTTGAAAGTTCGTGAACCCTCGCGATTGCCCGGTTAAAACGCAATGATGAAAGATCATCAGTCACCGCAGCCAGTGTCCGGTGGGCAACGCGGCGCAATTCCATGGCAACCGGGCCAAACTCCGCAATGCTTCCGTCCCGCCCACAGGCACTTGCATCATTCACAATGCGCCACAGGCGCTGGGTGAATCTCCATGCGCCCTCGGCCCCGGCCTCGGTCCATTCAATATCGCGCTCGGGTGGCGAATCCGACAGCATGAACCAGCGGGCCGTGTCGGCACCGTAACCTGCGATGATGGATTCCGGGTCCACCACATTGCGCTTTGACTTTGACATCTTTTCGATGCCGCCAATGGTCAGGGGCTCATTGGTCTTGGCATGAAACCATTGCCCATCCGTTTGAACAGCATCGGCTGGAAACACCCAATCACCGGATGGCGTCTTGAAAGTTTCATGAACAACCATGCCCTGGGTGAACAGGCTGGCAAAGGGTTCATCCCAATGCATATGATCGGTCTTTCCCATGGCGCGGGCAAAAAACCTGGAATAGAGCAAATGCAGAATCGCATGCTCAACGCCGCCGATATATTGGTCAACCGGCATCCAGTAGCGGGCCGCCTCCGCGTCCACCGGAACATCCGCCTTGGGCGAACAGAACCGGGCATAGTACCAGGATGAATCAATGAAGGTGTCAAAAGTGTCGGTTTCGCGCGTTGCGTCGCCACCGCATTGGGGGCACTTCACATTTTTCCAGGTGGGATGATGCGCCAGCGGGTTTCCCGGCTTGTCGAATGTCACATCCTCTGGAAGCGTCACCGGCAATTGGGATTTTGGCACGGTCACAATCTTGCAGGATGGGCAGTGGATGACAGGAACCGGGCAGCCCCAATAGCGTTGCCGCGAAACACCCCAGTCGCGCAGGCGGAAATTCACTTTCCGCTCGCCTATGCCCATCGCCTCCATGCGAGTCGCGATTTCTTCCTTGGCATCAGCGACGGACATGCCATTGAGAAAATCCGAGTTGATGAGACGCGCATCAGAGCCGTCCTTATCGAGATAGGCTTCGTCGCCGACTTCGAATGCCGCGGCATCAACGCCTTGCGGGGCGACAACCGGGATAACCGGCAAACCGTATTTGCGAGCGAATTCTATGTCCCTTTGATCGTGTGCCGGGCAGCCAAAAATCGCTCCCTCGCCATAGCCAATCAAGACAAAATTCGCGGTGTAGACTGGCAGCTTGACACCGGGCTTGAAGGGATGGCGCGCGTAGATGCCCAGCGCATGTCCTTTCTTCTCGGCGCGCTCGATGGTTTCCTCGCTGGTGCCGAGAGCCGAGACTTCGCGCCGAAAAGCTGCAAGCTTTTCGTCGTGAGCGGAATATTCCGTTGACAGCTCGTGATCGACAGAAATCGCGCAGAAGCTTGCGCCAAATATTGTGTCGTGCCGGGTTGTGTAGACGGTCAGCTTGCCAGGCAGCTCCCGGCCCCCGGCATCTTCCAAAACAAATGAGAAGCGCATGCCCTCGGACCGGCCAATCCAGTTGCGCTGCATGAGGCGCACTTTCTCGGGCCACTTCTCCAGGCGGTCCAGGGCTTTCAGCAGGTCTTCGGAGTAATCCGTGATTTTCAGGAACCACTGGGCGAGCTCGCGCTTCTCGACAATCGCGCCAGAGCGCCAGCCCTTGCCGTCAATCACTTGCTCATTGGCCAGAACTGTCTGATCGACCGGATCCCAATTGACCAGCGACACCTTGCGCTCCACCAGGCCCGCGTTCATGAAATCAATGAACATCGCCTGCTCGTGGCGATAGTAGGAGGGATCGCAGGTGGCGATTTCGCGGCTCCAATCCAGCGACAGGCCCATGGACTTGAGCTGGCCGCGCATGGCCGCAATGTTTTCATAGGTCCACGTCTTGGGATGAACACCCCGCTCGATGGCGGCGTTTTCGGCCGGCATGCCGAAGGCATCCCAGCCCATGGGGTGGAGAACATTAAACCCGCAGGCGCGCTTGAAGCGGGCGATGACATCGCCCATGGCATAATTTCGCACATGGCCCATGTGAATGCGGCCCGAGGGGTAAGGAAACATTTCCAAGACGTAGTATTTTGGCCTTGACGTGTCTTCGACAGCCTCAAAGCAATGATTGTCGGACCAGTATTTCTGCCAGCGGGGCTCGGCGTCCCGGGAATTGTAGCGTTCGGTTGTCAAAGCATCCGGTCCTTCAAAGGTTGTGGTCCCACGGGAGTACCAGTCCTTGAAATGCCCCGCAAGCTTGCGCATAAGAATGGCATGAATTCAGCCCCCCACCAGGCCTTGCGGGATGTTCGCCTGAGAATTGAACGGGCGGCCCATTCGGTGGGCCGGTCGGGGCAGGACATAACGCTGATTGCCGTCAGCAAGACATTCACCGCCGCCGAAATCATGCCCGTTCTGCAAAATGGCCAAATGGAATTTGGTGAAAATCGGGTGCAGGAGGCGGCTGGCAAATGGCCTGGCCTCAAAGCGAAATTTGCTGGCGTTGAACTGCATTTGATAGGTCCTCTGCAAACCAACAAGGCAGCCGACGCCGTTGGCCTGTTCGACGCGATACATACATTGGACAGGCCGCGCATTGCAGAGGCGATCGCCCGCGAAATGGCAAAACAGGGACGGAAACCCAGGCTGTTTGTCCAGGTCAATACGGGTGATGAAGAACAAAAGGCCGGCATATCGGTTGCTGCGGCGGATCACTTCATAGAAGATTGCCGCGCGAGGCTGGCCCTCTCGATTGAGGGCTTGATGTGCATTCCGCCGTTAAGCGAAAATCCCGAAAGACACTTTCAACTGCTTGCCGATATCGCCAGGCGTCATGGCCTGAAAGGCCTAAGCATGGGCATGAGCGGTGATTTTGAACTGGCGATCAAGCTCGGCGCAACGCATATACGCGTGGGCTCGGCTATTTTCGGAACACGCTAGGCGCAGCGCCACTCGGGGGCCAGATCACCAGCCTGGTTTGGGCGGAACAATAGGGCAGCAATTTTCGCATGTCCTTCAGCGAAACCGCGATGCAGCCGGCCGTGGGGCTTAGATCCGCCCGCGCCAGATGGAAAAATATGGCGCTGCCCCTGCCCTGGATCCGGGGTCTCTCATTGTGGCTGGTTTCGATGACGATGTCATAGAGATGGTCGGCACGGCGCAATTCCTCGTGGGCGTTGGCATAGGGCAAATTCACCCTCCGGTTATAGTTTCTATCACCCGCAGTTTCGCACCAGCCCCAGCTTTGCCGCAGCGCTAGAATCCGCAATTCAGTGGCGGGCCGGATGATCCGGTCATGGCGGTGATAGATTTTCCGCAGGTGCCAAAGTCCGACCGGGCTTGCCCCATCACCTTCTCTTTTCAGGTAAATCCGGCCATTTCGGCCCAGGGCGCAGGGCACGGCAATCGGACCACAGGTGAGAATGCCAGCCGTCGAACACGCGCTGATCGCGCGAACGTGAACGTATGTGACTGTTTTCCTCACGGTCAGTTGTCTTGCGTCCGGGCTGTCAAAACGCCAATGATCATCCTAAATTGAACCCTTGTGAACTTGTTTTTGAAAGCAGCGCCATGACAACGACAAAAAAAATCCTGATTGTTGACGACGACGACACCTTGCGGGAAACGCTCCGGGACCAGTTTTCGCTGCATGATGAATATATTGTGACCGATGTTGCCACGGCAACGGCGGGTGTCAAGGCAGTCAAGGCCGATCATGCGGACATGGTCATCCTCGACGTGAACCTGCCCGATATGGATGGCCGGGAAGCCTGCAAACTGATGCGGCGAAATGGCTACAAGGGGCCAGTCATCATGCTGACGGCGCAAGCTTCCGATTCCGACACCATTCTGGGCCTTGATTCGGGCGCCAATGATTACATCACCAAGCCATTTCGCTTCGGCGTCCTGCTGGCCCGCATCCGGGCGCATTTGCGCCAGCACGAGCACAGCGAGGACGCCACCTTCAAGGTGGGTCCCTACACTTTCAAGCCGGCCTCCAAGATGTTGATAAGGGAGGACAATAAGAAGGTGCGCCTGACCGAGAAAGAAACCGCCATCATCAAGTTCCTGTACCGCTCGGGCGAGCAGATTGTCAGCCGGGATGTGCTGTTGCATGATGTGTGGGGCTACAATGCGGGCGTCACCACCCATACCCTTGAAACCCATATCTATCGGCTCCGCCAGAAAATCGAGCGCGATCCCGGGCATGCGGAAATATTGGTGACTGAGGGTGGCGGATACAAGCTAATCCCTTGATTTTAGCGATTTGCCAGCGTTTATAGGCGCAGTTGGTGGTTCAGGGGGTGACAACAGCTGAATGAGAACTCGTGGAGTCATGGCTCAATGAGTGTCAGGGCGGATGCGGAAACGCTTCGGCAAATACCTATTTTTGCCGATTGTGAACCCGTACATTTGCAGCTGCTTGCCTTTGCCTCGGAGCGCCAGCATTTCATTTCCGGCGAATCAATCATCAGGCAGGGTGAAAAAGCCAACTCAGCCTTCCTGATATTGAGCGGCCAGGCCGACTTGAAACAGATCAGCGGGTTCCAAATTCGTGACATCGCAAAGGCTGATCCTGGAAGCTTTCTGGGCGAGGTCGCCATGATTGGAAAAACCAACTATTCCATTTCCGCTGTGGCGGCAGGCGCAGTTTCAACGGCTCGAATTGACAACGCACTGTTTTTGCGTGTTGCCAATGAATACCCGGAATTTGGCCAGAGCGTTTTCAAATCCCTGTCCCGGAGGCTGGAAGACTCCATTCGTGATTTTGACATTGTGCGTGGCGAATTCGATCGCGCCAAGGCCTTCTCAGATCTTTAGATCAAAAGTCGCCATAACCGGCACGTGATCCGAGGTCTGGGTCCAACCCCTGGTGTCGCGCAGTATTTTGACTTCCGTGCATGCCGGCGAAAGTCCGGGGCTTGCCCAGATGTGGTCGAGCCTGCGGCCGCGATTGGCCAAGGCCCAGTCCTTGGCGCGGTAACTCCACCAGGTGTATAATTTCTCGCTCGCCGGCGTGTGCTTGCGCATCATGTCCTGCCAGTTCCCGGCCTTCATGACACGGGTCAGGCCGGCCGTTTCAACCGGCGTGTGGCTCACGACTTTCAGCAGGTCCTTGTGGGACCAGACATCATGCTCGAGAGGCGCAATATTGAGATCGCCGACAACGATGCCTTCATGCCCGTCGGCAAGGGAACCCTCGCCAAACCACTGCTCCAACTCGTCGATGAATTGCAGCTTGTGGGCGAATTTCTCATTGATTTCGGGGTCGGGTTCATCGCCGCCTGAAGGCACATAGAGATTGTGGATGGTCACGGGTTTCTTCGCGTCGAGGCTGACCGAGATATGGCGGCAGTCTTCCTTGCCGCAAAAAGCCCTGCTGAATTGCTTCACGAAAGGCAGGCGCGAGACAATGGCGACCCCATGGTAACCTTTTTGGCCAAATTCGGCGATGTGGGAATAGCCCAGATCATTCAGGGGCGCTGACGGGAACTGGCCTTGCGGGCATTTGGTTTCCTGCAGGCAGAGAACGTCGGGTTGCAATTCTTTCAGAACGCGCTCAACCAGGCCGATGCGCAAACGGACCGAGTTGATATTCCAGGTGGCAATCTTGAGTATCATGCTGAAAGAAAGAGCATAATTCCGGGACAAAACGCAAGGGTGTTTAGCGGGAATTCTTTTCCTTGCGGTTGATTTTCACGACAAACAGCTTGGGATCAATTTCCACGTCGGTCACCAGGTTGGCGAGCTCAACAGTGGTGCGCCGCCCCTTGCCATCAATGATAATCCATTGCTGCAGCAGATTTTGCGTCTCATCAAACACCAGAACGATCTGGCCGCCAAGAACACCGTCGCGCTCCTCAAGGACAACCGACGTGATTCCGTCGGCCTGCTCAAATCCCATGACCTTGGTTTCGCTCAAGAGGTCAATTTCCTCCGAAACCACCAGCCGCAGCGGCGTGGTCGCGAGCGGAAATTGATCGCCCTTTTCCTTGGCGCGGTTCTTGAAAGTTACCCAGCGGCCATCGGAAACCAAAAGGAATGGGTTGGGCGCGGCATAGTCAAAGCGCAGCTTGCCTGGCTTGCTGAGAAACATCTGGCCTTTGGAAATTTTTCCAGTGGGGCCAATTTGGGTGAATTCGCCCTGCAAAGTCATGAAACTGTTCATATAGGCGGAGATCTTGTTGATTGATTCGGTTTGCTCAGGGCTCAGGGATATCGGATTGGCGGCGCCCGCCACACTGGCCATGCCTGCGAAAAACACTATAAATGACAGGACCTTAAATATGAGTTTGGTCATTGGTTTATCCTTGAAACAAGCATTTGTTCAGGCCTCCGTAGGTTTGAAAACAGACCGTTTTAAGGCGCGGACGGGTCATGCCCGGGCGCTGTCGCCGGGAACCAGAATCTCACGCTTTCCAGTGCCATTTGCCGAGGAGATAAGGCCCTCTTTCTCCATTCTCTCGATCAGGCTTGCGGCCTTGTTATAGCCCACCTGCAGCCTTCTCTGGACATAGCTTGTGGACACTTTCTTGTCGCGCAAGACAACGGCCACCGCTTGGTCATACAGCTCGTCGCCCGATCCGCCGCCCTCCATGCCAAAGGCGGAACCAGTTTCGCCCCCGACTTCATCATCCACTTCCTCGGTCACAGCGTCCAGATATTCCGGCGAACCCTGGGATTTCAGGAAACTCACGATTTTTTCAACCTCATCATCGGCCACAAACGGCCCGTGCAGGCGGGTGATGCGTCCGCCGCCCGCCATATAGAGCATGTCACCCTGGCCCAGGAGCTGCTCGGCCCCCTGCTCGCCGAGGATCGTGCGGCTGTCGATCTTCGATGTCACCTGGAATGAAATGCGCGTCGGGAAGTTGGCCTTGATCGTGCCGGTGATCACGTCGACCGATGGACGCTGGGTCGCCATCACCACATGGATGCCGGCGGCGCGGGCCATCTGCGCCAGGCGCTGGACTGTGCCCTCGATATCTTTTCCCGCGACCATCATGAGGTCCGCCATCTCGTCGATGATGACGACGATATAGGGCATGAAGGCCATGTCCATTTGCTCTTGCTCAAAGATGGGCTCGCCGGTTTCCGCATCGAAGCCGGTCTGCACCGTGCGCGACATTTTTTCGCCCTTGGCCAGCGTCTGCTTCAGCCGGGCGTTGTAACCATCGATATTCCGCACACCCACCTTTGACATTTTGCGGTAGCGGTCTTCCATTTCGCGCACCGCCCATTTCAGCGCGACGACGGCTTTGCGGGAGTCGGTGACCACGGGGGCGAGAAGATGGGGAATGCCTTCATAAACGGAAAGCTCCAGCATCTTGGGATCAATCATGATGAGCTTGCAGCGCTCCGGCGAAAGACGATAGAGCAGGGACAGGATCATGGTGTTGATGCCCACGGATTTGCCGGAACCCGTGGTGCCGGCGATCAACAGATGCGGCATGCGCGCCAGATCGGCGAAGATCGGCTCGCCGCCGATATTCTTGCCCAAGGCGAAAGCCAGGTGCTGGCTGGTGTTCTCGAAAGTCTCAGACGCCAGCATTTCGCGCAGGTAAACGGTTTCGCGCTTGGCGTTCGGAAGCTCGATGCCGATCACGTTGCGGCCCTGCACGACGGCGACACGGGCCGAGATGGCGCTCATGGAGCGCGCGATGTCATCGGCCAGGCTGATGACGCGCGATGACTTGATGCCAGGCGCCGGCTCCAACTCATAAAGCGTGACCACGGGTCCGGGCTTCACATTGATGATCTGGCCTTTGACGCCGAAATCATCCAGCACGCCTTCCAGCATGCGGGCGTTCTCTTCCAGCACCTCGTCAGACAGATCAATCGATTGCTTGGTGCGCTTGGGCTCAGCCAGCAAGGAGAGGGGTGGAAATTCAAATTCGCCGGACTTTCCCAGGCGGAGATTGAGCTGGGTTTCCTTCTTTGCTTTCTTGCCTGGTTTTTTGGGCTTTACTTCACGGCTTACGATCGCTGAAATTTCTTCCTCATTCACTTCGAGGTCCTCGATCTCGTCTTCCTCGATCTCCTCATCGGGAACTGCGATTTTTGCGGCGGGGCGGCGGCTGGCATTTGCAATCACCGGTTCAATGCGCTGGTCCTCGAGCGCTGCTTTGCGCAAAGGGCGCGGGACCGATGACTTGCGCTTTTGGTTGGCTCGCCAGTTTGACCAGGCTTCGCGCGCTATCTCGAACAGCGTCACAAAGGAATTCCAGGAGAATCGGATGAGGGCGCTCAGGATTCCCGTTGTTTCAAATTTCGAAATGCCTGCGGCGCGCAAAGCGGCCCAGCCGGCTCCATAGGCGCACAGGGCGCCGGTGAATATTTGCGGGAATACTCCTTTGAGTCCCACGGCCAAAAGAGAGATCACGGCGCCATTGATGATGTCGCCAGAGTTGCCGCCGAGACCCGCCGCCAGCGACCAGGTGGAAGGTGCGGGAATTGCGGCAAAGGCGCTGCAGGCAAAAAATGTGGCGGCGAACCACAGGATTGTGGTTAGAATCAAGCGCTCGGGCTGCCCATGGCCGAGGAGTTTCACCACCCAGGCCATGGGAATTCCGATCCAGACCAATACGCCAAGTCCCATGAGCTGCATCAATTCATCGGCGATCACGGCACCGGGGTAGCCCAGCAAATTCCCGGCTGTCCGGTCAGTCGCATGATTGAGCGAGGGGTCGTTCACCGACCATGTTGCAAGCGCGATGGCGATGAGGACAAGGGCAGCAAACAAACCCAGTCCAGTGAGTTCGTAAAGCCTGTGGCGAATGAAACGACGCAACGCCGTTGGAATGGCGCTGTCGTCGGTATCATAGGAGCGGTTGTAGGCCATCGCATTCTCCACCATCCCACAAAATCAATTCGCGGGGCCATAACAAATAGTTAATGGTAGTTTGAAGCGACATGGTTAAATCGCGGTTAAGCCTGCCCCACGAAAAAAACGCCCCCGAGGGGGCGCTTTGCAGTTTGGTCGGGGGAAAACTTATTAGGAGTAGGCGCGCTCGCCGTGGGAGCCGATGTCGAGGCCCTCGCGCTCCTGCTGCTCGTCGACGCGCAAACCAATCGTGAATTTGCAGATCATGAGGGCTACATAGCTGACAACGCCTGACAGGATCACGGCGGTGAGAACGGCCACAACTTGCGCATACATCTGGGCCGAGAAGGAGTACTCGAAGAGCTTGGTGGATGTATCGGTTGCCAGATAGTCGGTCACCCCCATGCCGCCCAACGCCGGATTTACGAAGACACCAGTGAGCAAAGCGCCCAGAATGCCGCCAACACCGTGGACACCGAAGACATCCAAAGCGTCGTCATAGCCAAGCTTGGCCTTGAGCCAGACCACGGCCCAGAGGCAGACAAATCCGGCAAGGAGGCCGATGACAACGCCACCCATGGGACCAACCCAGCCGCATGCCGGCGTAATTGCCACAAGACCGGCGACAGCGCCGGAGGCGGCGCCGAGCAAGCTCGGATGGCCGCGGGTCAGCCATTCACCGGCGGTCCAGGCAAGGGTCGCAGCCGCAGTTGCGAGGATGGTGTTGAGAACAACAAGACCCGTCAAACCATTGGCTTCGAGGTTTGATCCGGCATTGAAGCCAAACCAACCCACCCACAGAAGGCTTGCGCCAATCATGGTCATGGTGAGATTGTGAGGCGCCATGGCTTCCTTGCCGTAACCAACGCGTCTGCCGAGAACGATGGCGCAAACGAGGCCTGCGATGCCGGCGTTGATGTGAACCACGGTGCCACCGGCGAAGTCGATGGCGCCCTTGTTGAACAGCCAGCCATTCGCGGCATTTGCCGCAGAGCCATAGTCAGCGAGGACAAGAGCCTTGGCTGCGTCATCGGTTGCGGCGGCCAGCTTCGCCAGGAAGTCTGCGGCGGCGGTTTCACCGACGGCTGCGTTCACAGCATCGATGTTTTCAGCGCTCAGCGTGAAGGCATCGGGGCCCGCCCACCACCAGACCATATGGGCGATTGGCAGATAGGCGAAGGTGAACCACAGAACCATGAACAGAAGCACGGCCGAAAATTTCATGCGCTCGGCGAAGGCGCCGACGATGAGGGCCGGCGTGATCGCCGCGAAGGTCAGCTGGAAGATCACATAGGTGAATTCAGGAATGTAGACTTCCTTCGAGAAGGTTGCGGCGAGCGTGCTGATGTCCACGCCTGCGAGGAAGGCCTTGGAGAAGCCGCCAAAGAAGGCTGTGCCATTGGTGAAGGCCACCGAATAGCCATAGGCGAACCAGAGGATGGAAATCAGGCAGAAGCACATGAACACCTGCATGAGGACCGAGAGGATGTTCTTCGACCGCACGAGGCCGCCATAGAACAGGGCAAGGCCCGGGATGGTCATCAGGATGACGAGGACAGTCGAGATCAACATCCATGTCGTGTCGCCCTTGTTGACGGTCGCGGCGGCAAGAGCGGGAGCCGCAGGCAGAAGCGTTGACAGCGTCAGCCCCGCTGGAACGGCCCATAATTTTGATAGAAGTTTCATTTCCATGTCCTTTGCTTGGATTGTTAGAGGGCGGCGGCGCCGGTTTCACCGGTGCGCACACGAATGGCTTGCTCGAGGGAGAGCACGAATATCTTGCCGTCGCCGATCTGGCCCGTCTGGCCCGCTGACTGGATGGCTTCCACAACGCGGTCAGCCAACACTCCATCGACGGCGACTTCGATTTTGACTTTCGGGATGAAGCTCACGGCGTATTCGGCGCCCCGGTAAAATTCCGTGTGCCCTTTCTGGCGACCGTGGCCTTTTACCTCAGTCACCGTGATGCCCTGGACGCCAAGGGCACCCAAGGCTTCGCGGACCTCGTCCAGCTTGAAGGGCTTTATGATCGCAATAATGTATTTCATGGAGAGTTCCTTTCGATATCGCGGAAAGGCAACTCAAGAAGCATGCCAGACTTGCAGAGCAGTTAGTATATTGTTTTTATTAGACAAATGTTTTTGTCGAGGCTCACTTGACGAAAGCTCTGCAATTTTTTTGAACAAACTATGAAAAATGCTTAAATTTTGTGCATGTTTTTGTCACACTTGACGGGCAGGCTTTAAGCGCGTTTTTTGTATCGCATGGCTCGGCGTTTTGATGTGATCATTGTGGGTGCGGCGCTCAATGGGCTGGTGGCGGCGTTGGCCTTGGGGGGCGCAAGAGCGAGGCGTCCGCTATCTGTCGCCGTCATCGATGCTGTCGATCCATACCAAAAGGTTCTGAACAGCCATGACGCGCGCGCGTCCGCGATTACGGCGAGTTCCAAACGCATGTTCGAAGCCCTGGGCCTCTGGGAAGGGATTTCCCCCCATGCGCAGGACATGCGGGAAATTATTGTGACCGATGGAAATGGCAGCCCGGAAAACAGGCCAACGCTGCTGCAATTTGGCAACCAGCATAACGCGCGGAATGTCACGGCCTGCATGGTGGAAAATTCGCGCCTGCTGGAAGGTTTGCTGGCGGGCACCAAGCCGCCAAACATCGAACTCGTTATCGGCCATGGTGTTGCCGAACAAAGCTTCGGACCGGGCCTGGCGAAACTGACGCTTGTGAACGGCGAGCAATTTTCCTGCAGTCTGATCATTGCCGCAGACGGCGCGAAATCGGCGATGCGAAGTGCGGCGAATATTGAGCTTGTCGGCTGGACCTATGACCAAATGGGTCTTGTCGTTTCCTTTGTGCATGATGCGCCGCATGGGGGCCGGGCGGAGGAACATTTCACGCCATCAGGGCCGTTTGCGATTTTGCCGCTTGCTGGAAACAGGTCTTCAATTGTGTGGACCAAGCGGACGGAGGAAGCCAGGCGCTTGCTGGCGCTATCGCCGGCAGACTTTGCCGTGGAACTGCAAGCGCAGGTGGGCAGTCATCTTGGAAAAATTGCAGTGATCGGATGCCCGCAAGCCTATCCGCTCTCCATGTTCTTTGCGAGACAGTTTCATGGGCCCCGTCTGGCGCTCATCGGCGATGCCGCCCATGTCATCCACCCCTTGGCAGGACTAGGGCTCAATCTGGGATTGCGCGATGCGGCGGCCCTGGCTGAATGTGTGGGCGATGCCTACACGCTGGGGCAGGACATTGGCGGGCAGGACGTGTTGGAGCGCTATACGGCGTGGCGGCGCTTCGACACGGTCGCCACCGCAGCCAGCCTTGATGGCATCAACCGGCTCTTTTCCAACGACAATTCATTTCTGCGGATCGCGCGGGATGCCGCGCTCAGAACAACGAATCAAATCGCCGGATTGAAACAGGCCTTCGCGCGGGAAGCGGCGGGCCAGACGGGCGATCTTCCCAAGCTCTTGCGCGGCGAAAATATCTAGCCGCGGGTCTTGCCGGCGTCCGACAGTTTCTTGAGATAGCCGGACCAGATTTGCTCATGTTCCCGGCCAAGCTTGGCCAAATAATTCCAGGTGAACAAGCCTGTGGAATGGCCATCGCTGAAAACAATGCGCAGGGCGTAGGTCCCCACGGGTTCCAGCCGCGACATTGAAACCTGGCGCTTGCCGCTCACCAGTTGCTCCTGGCCTGGACCATGGCCCTTGACTTCGGCGCTGGGGCTTTCGACACGAAGATATTCCGCATCCAGATCAAAAACCTCGCCCGTGTCAAAGTGAATTGACAACACACGCCCCTGGTTTCTGGACTTCAGTTCCGTTGGCCAGGGGTCAGCCATCTTTGAGTTCGCGGGCCTCATCGGCGAGCATGATGGGAATGCCGTCGCGGATGGGGTAGGCGAGGCCCGCCGCCCGGGAAACCAGTTCCTGCTTGTCCGCATCATAGACGAGCCGGGTTTTAGTCAAGGGGCAAACCAGGAGCTCGAGCAGCTTGGGATCGACTTTGCGGGGCTCAGTCAATGGAAAATCCCTATTGCAGGCTATGCCGCTTGCCGGAGAATGATTTTGACAAGGCGATTTCAGTCAGCGCCACCAGAACCTCGGCGCGGGTTTTCAAATCGGGCGCTTCCAACAGGGCCTGTTTTTCCTGCGCCGGATAGGGCGCCAGCAACGACAGGGTGTTGACCAGAACTTCCGTCGAGGCGGCGTCAATTTCGCTCCAGTCGGCGTTCATGTTGTTGGCGTTCAAGTAGTCCTTGAATGCGGTCAGCAGGGCTGGCCGGTTCACTTCGCTGGCGCCCACATCCATCACCAGGTCAATTTCGAAAGACTTGAAATCGGCGATCACCTTGCGGTAGGGTGCCCGCGTCTTCACCTCGCGGATGATCGAAAAGCGGCTGATGCCGGTGAGGGTGATCAGCATGCGCCCATCGGGGGTCTCCGTATAGGATGTCACTCTTCCGGCGCATCCAACTTTCATCAAGCCCTGTTCATCGCCCGTATCATCCGTAGGCTGAATAA
The DNA here is from genome assembly GCA_009885825.1 of Rhodobiaceae bacterium. Lineage (GTDB taxonomy): Bacteria > Pseudomonadota > Alphaproteobacteria > Rhizobiales > Aestuariivirgaceae > Aestuariivirga. The sequence goes on from VFJY01000143.1 coordinate 32,982, forward strand.
TCCCGATGATGCGCCCGCCTGATATCGCGTCGGAAATCATCCGAATGTAGCGGGGCTCGAATATGTTCAGCGGCAAGTCGGCGCGCGGCAAAAGCAGGGCTCCCGACAACGGAAATATCGGCAGTGTCTCCGGCAAATCGCCCGGCACATTATAGTCTTTCAAGAATTTCATTTTTTTCCTCACGCGAAAAGAAGCGCTGACAGCTTGCGGCGGCCGGCCAGTGTGAATTCATCCTTTGGTCCCCAGGCGTCAAAAAACTGCACCAGTTGCTTGCGCGCCGCGTCCTCGTTCCAGTCACGCTTCTTGCGAATGACATGGAGTAGTTGTTCAGTGGCTTCGGCTCTTTGACCCGCGCCATTCAAGGCGACGGCAAGCTCAAGGCGCTTGGCGAAGTCATCGGGATTGGCGGTTATCTCCGCCTGAAGCGTATCAACCACGCTGGTGTCCACCGGGTTGAGCGCCAACTCAAGCGCGGCTTTGGCGCTGATGACGTCGGGATTGGCGGCCTTGTCGCCGGGCACATGCTTGAGCGTCCCGGCGGCGCCCTCCAAATCGCCCATTTCGATCTGGCACTTCGCCAGGTTTGCGAGCGCTGAAACATTGGCGGGATCCGCGCTGAGAACCTGGGCTAAAATGTCGGCGGCCTCTTCAAACGCCTTGCGCCCGATGGCCTCCAGGGCAGCTTGCAGCGCCCCGGCGATTTCTTCAGCCAAGGAGCCCTTGTTGCCAAGCTTGTCGATGAACTGCTTGACCTGGCTTTCAGGCAAGGCGCCCATGAAACCATCGATGGGCTGGCCGTCCACAAAGGCGAAGACGGCTGGGATGGATTGCACACGCAACTGGGCGGCAATCTGCTGATTCTCATCCACATTGATTTTCACCAACCGCACCTTGCCGTTGGCTTGTTTGACCGCTTTCTCAAGAATGGGTGTCAGCTGCTTGCAGGGGCCGCACCAGGGGGCCCAGAAATCCACCAAAACCGGAACTTTTTTCGATGCCTCAATGACATCGAGCATGAAACCCTTGGTGTCAGAGTCCTTGATGAGATCCGCTGGCGGAATGCCAGCCTTCGCGTTCTGTCCGATAATCATGGTGTCCATTGTCCGGATATTAGCCGATAATTGTTTAGAAATGGCAATTTTATTGTGAAATTACAATATTGCATCCGCCACTGCGACAACGCGCGGCGCATGGCCACAGGATTTGATGAAAATCACCAGGTCAGCCGCCTTGATGCTGGTGGTGGCGTCGTTTTTCAGGGGATGAAAATTCAGCAGGTCCATGGCCATCATTTGCGCGTCAAGGATGACATTGGCGCGAACGGCCTTGTCATTTATCAGCCCGAAAGGCGTCACCGAACCGGGCTCCAGGCCCAGAACCTCCATGAGCAGTTCCGGCTTTCCAAAGGACAGCCGACGCGAGCCAATTTTCGCAGGCGCCGCCTTCAAATCAACGCGCGCGTCTTCGAGGCAGACGATCAGCCACAAAAACCCCTTTTCATCCCGGCAAAAAAGGTTCTTGCAATGGCCGCCGGGGATGCCGTCGTGGACCTTTCGCGCCTCCTCGACGGTGAAAACCGGAGCGTGGGATTTGGTGGTGGCCGCAATTCCCAAATCCTCGAAACGTTGAAACAGGTCATCACGGCTGGCTGGCATGGCTATCAATTCTCGCAAAAAACAAAACGCTGGCACCTGCTATTGCATTTACGTCCATCCTGGGCAATAAGACACCTCACCTCGCTGGGTTCTTCCGGCGTCTCATACGCTCAGCGGGCGTAGCTCAGGGGTAGAGCACGACCTTGCCAAGGTCGGGGTCGAGGGTTCGAATCCCTTCGCCCGCTCCAGTATTCAGAATCTGTAAATTTGATTTTTGGCGGTTATTTTTCTTTAACACTCATTACAAAATCGGCCACTTCGCCGAAATGCTTGAGCTGTTTGAAGCGCGGGTGATCTGCTGGCGCATTCGCGTACTCGAGCGCCCATGTCAAAGCGTGGGGGATGAATGCAGCCCAGCTTCCGGCTGATAGCGCTGGCACAATGTCGGACTTCAGGGAATTGCCAATCATCATGGCGCGTCCGGGACCATGGCCATGCCTCGTGAATATGGTCCTGTAGGTTTCGGCCGTCTTGTCGCTGACGATTTCAATGCCGTGGAACAAGTCTTCAAGGCCAGACTGGGCCAGTTTGCGCTCCTGGTCGAAGAGGTCGCCCTTGGTGATGAGAACAAGACGATAGACCCCGCCCAATATTTTTAACCCCGCTTGGACATGGGGAAGAAGCTCGATGGGGTGGCTGCCCATTTCCCGCCCGGCATTCAGGATTTCCTGCAGGGTAGATGCAGGCACTTTGCCGCCGGTCACTTCGATGGCGGTTTCAATCATTGCCAACGTAAAACCTTTGATGCCGAAACCGTAGAACTTCAGGTTTCTTTTCTCGGCTTCCAGCAGGCGTTCCTTCAAGTGACCGGCACCCGCGTAGTCTTCCAAAAGCTCAACAAAGCGCGCTTCCGACAGTTTGAAAAACTGCTCGCTTTGCCAAAGCGTGTCGTCAGCGTCTACGCCAATTGTTGAAAGTCTGCTCATTCACGACCACTCTTGTCAGGCAGCAGCTTAATGGAGCAAGGTGGGCGATCCAAGGCTGAATATAATCAGGACCAAGATGCTCGCTCATTCATTCGGCTATTGGCTGCAGCAGCTTCTCAATGCCCTGACTATCGCCAGTTTCTATGTGCCGCTGACGGTTGCCTATGCGCTGGTGCAGGGCATCACCAGCAAGATTTTTTTATCCTTTGGCGATTTCACCATGTATGCGGCGTTTGCCGCCCTTTATGCGGGCCTCGCAGGACTTCTGGCGGGGCAAGAAGCGGCCATGACACTTGCCGGGGGCCTTGATGCTGGCCATGCTGTGCGCGGCGGCCCTGGGGCGGGTAGCGGCGACCCATGTTTTCGCGCCTCTGATCAAAGGATCAGCTCAGGCTTTCATGATCGGCTCCATTGGTGTTTCCATTGCCTTGCAGGAAGTCATGCGGATGCAATCGGGCAACCGTGACCTGTGGCTGCCGCCCGTGCTTGAGGGCGCTGCGGTCAGAATTTACGACGGGCCCTTTCCGGTTCAGATCGGCCTGGTGCCCGTTGTCGCCATCGCGACATCGATTGCCGCGATCGCAATTGTCCTGGCCGTCATGAAACATTCCGCTATCGGGCGGGCTTGGAACGCCTGCTCGCAATCGGAACGGCTGGCAAGACTGAGTGACATTGACACCATGGCTGTCCTGCGCTGGACTTGTGTTGGCTCGGCGGCGCTGGCCAGCATCTCGGGCTGGATCATCGCCATGTCCTATGGCGGCGTCAATTTCTCCATGGGCCTGATGCTCGGCTTCAAGGCGATGTTTGCCTCCGTCATTGGCGGCTATGGAACCTTGCGGGGCGCCATTCTAGGCGCCATTGTCCTGGCATTTGCCGAGACCTTGTGGACGGCCATTTTTCCAAGCGGCTATCGCGACGTGGCGGTGTTTGGTTTGATCACGCTGATTCTCATGCCAAAACCGGAAGGTCTTCTGGATTCAGCAGACCGGCGCGAAAGCGAGGATTAGATGAGACGGTGGTTGCAAGTATTTTTGGCGCTCTGTTTTGCCTCAGCGCTCTCAGCCTGCGAGGAACAAGTTGACAAGCCCTATCTCAAGATCGTTGGAGGCGGGTTCATGTTCAACTTGCGCTATTCCAAGGCGACTTACGGCTTCGTGGCGCGCCAACTGCGAACATTGCCCGAGGGCAGCGTGTTGGAGGCAAGTTTTGACTTGCCGGGCCGGAACTACAAATATGTTGAAACGCAACCTGCATTTCCGGGCAAGCTGCAATACAAGTTTGAGACGGATGGAATATTTGGCATCAGGAAAAATACGCCTTACAAAGTGAAGTTAAGGCTCCTGGAGGCCAAAACCGGCAAAGAACTCACTGTGGTTGAGCACAGTTTTCAGTCTGACATCGACCAGGAAGGGCTGCCCACAAAGCCTCCAATCCTGCCGGGGGCCGGTTATGAACTGGCGCCGGAGTGACTACTCAATGACGACGGCGGTACCGGCTGCCGTCACCATCAGCATGCTGCCATTGCTTCCAATGGTTTCATAGTCCAAATCAACGCCAATGACGGCATTCGCGCCGAGTTCAGCGGCTCTTGCCATCAGATCGCCAATCGCAGTTTCGCGGGCGTCATTCAGCACCTTTTCATAGGAGCCGGAGCGGCCGCCGACAATATCGCGTATGGATGCGAAGAGATCGCGAAACAGATTTGCGCCCAGTATGGCTTCGCCAGCCACCAGCCCCTTGTAGTCAAGGATGCGCTTGCCTTCGACATTGTGCGTGGTGGTAACGAGCATGGTGTTGGTCTCCCTGTCTGCAGTATCTAGTGACGAAAGTGGCGAATTCCAGTGAAAACCATCGCAAGGCCCGCCTCATCGGCGGCGCGAATGATTTCATCGTCCTTGATCGAGCCGCCAGGCTGGATAACGGCCGTGGCCCCGGCTTCAGCAGCGTGGAGCAATCCATCGGCAAAGGGAAAAAAAGCGTCGGAGGCCACGACGGAACCCTGAACCAGCGGCCTGTCCAAACCAGCGGCCGCCGCTGCATCAGCACCCTTGCGCATTGCGATGCGCGCCGCGTCAATGCGCGACATCTGGCCAGCGCCGATGCCAACCGTCGCGCCATCCCTGGCGTAGATGATGGCGTTTGATTTGACATGCTTGGCAACCCGGAAGGCGAATTTCAAATCGCGCATTTCCGTTTCGGTTGGCTGGCGTTTGCTGACAACTTTCAAATCCATATCATCAATGGAACAGTTGTCCCGGGTCTGAACGAGAAGCCCACCGATGATGGACTTCACGGTTATGGCAGTGGTTCTGGCATTTGGAATTTCATCCAACAGCAACAGCCGCAGATTTTTCTTGGCGGCAATTTGGGCGCGTGCGGCCTGTGAGGCACCGGGCGCCACAATCACTTCGGTGAAAAGCTTGATAATTTCCACGGCCGTTTCTTCGTCCAGCTCCCGGTTGAAAGCCAATATGCCGCCAAAGGCGCTGACGGGATCGCACAGCAGCGCTTTGCGATAGGCCTCAACGGGGGTTTCTCCAATGGCAACGCCGCAAGGGTTGGCATGTTTGACAATGACGCAGGACGCATCGGATCCCTGCGCAAACTCGGACAGGCAGTCGAGCGCGGCGTCGGTGTCGTTGATGTTATTGTAGGAGAGTTCTTTGCCCTGAATTTGCATGGCGCTGGCCACGCCTTTGCGGATGTCGGGGCTGGCATAGAGGGCGGCTTTCTGGTGGGGGTTTTCGCCGTAGCGCAGGGTTTGAACGCGCTTGCCGCCGGTGGCAAAATAGTCCGGCATCGTATCTCGCAATTGACCGGAAAACCATGCCGCGATGCTGGCGTCATAGGACGCTGTTCTGGAAAATGCCTTGGCCGCAAGCCTGTGCCGTGTCTCTTGCGATGTTTGCCCGCGCAACGTTCGGAGCTCGGATATCACAAGCGGATAGTCCGCCGGATCGACGACAACAGTGACGCTCTCATGATTCTTGGCCGCCGCCCTTATCATGGCCGGGCCGCCCACATCGATGTTTTCAATTGCCGTCTCCCAACCGGAGCCTTTGGCCACAGTTTCCTCAAAAGGATAGAGATTGACGACGAGCAGATCGATGTTCTTGATGCCATGTCGGGCTTTGGCTTCGGCGTGGGCGGGATTGCCCCTCACATTGAGCAGGCCGCCATGAATTGCCGGGTGCAATGTCTTCACGCGCCCATCCATGATTTCCGGAAAGCCGGTGACTGTCGCAACATCGATTGTTGGAATGCCGGCAGCCTGCAGGCTTTTCGCGGTCCCGCCCGTTGATATGATTTCAATATTCAAGGCAACCAGGGCCTTGGCAAGTTCGACCAGTCCGCTCTTGTCGGAAACTGAAAGTAGCGCCCGGCGCATCGGGTTGGTCATTGCAAACCTGCCTTAGCCATTGTTTGGACAGGCCATAGCATGCTGGGATATTTAGGCCACTAGTTAGGACGTCGCGGTGCTGCGTCGGCCGAATTGCGCCGCAGGGCCCAGACCGCCCGGTCGGAATATACGGTGTTTCCCCGGATCACAATCTGCTGGGTTCTTCTGGGGCCAAATTCGCCTCCAAGGAAGACGCTTTCCTCGATAGTGGTGCTTCCTCCCCGGGATGAGAAATGCCACGACGTCCGGTTCGGCAAAGCCAGCAGGATGTAGCCATCCTTCGATGTGGGCAAAACTTTCACGGTGGGGTGCAGATGGAAGCGCAGGAGGTATTCGTGCGGCTTCAATTTGGATTTTGGCCCGCCCGCGCTCACTATCCGGTCCTCGCCGCGCAAGTCACGGCCATCCTGGGAGAGGAAGACGCTTCTCTCGTGAATAATCTTTTCCGATCTTTCCGAAATTGAATTCTGGCCGCTGATCAGGGTGCCCTGCGGTGAATTCGCAGTCTCCGCGACGGGAGCGCTCTTCGATTTCCGGGAGAAGCCGACGACTTCCAGGGTGTTGTGGGCGGCGATATCGGCGGCCGCTTTTTGCCACGCCCGCGAACCAGATTTTGGCGTGCCACAGTTGATGAATATGCGATGCAAACCGTCGGAGAATTCCAGAGCCAAGGCGCTGTTGCAGCTCTGCGGCACGCCCACATCCATGATGAGAACGCCCGTGCCGCTGTTCAATCTGCAGTAACCCGAGTGAGGCGCCAGAAGCAGCGGCCGCCCGTGAACCCTGTCATGCTCCAACAGCGATTTTATCTTGTTGGGGTGGGTTGCGACGCAGCCTTGAAAACCGCCCAGACCGTGATCGCCATGGCTCAACATGCGCAGCATGGGCATCATTCGCTCAATAGCCGCCGTCATGGCTGATGGTGCTGTTTCGTGGCTTGCAAACAGGGCGTCCCTCACCGGGATCATGTCAAGCAGGCAGTCGAGCAATTCAGAGGGATTGCGCGACACATGGCCACCGTCCGGCAAAATAACCTGATCAATGACCGCGCTGAACCTGGCATGGGCATTGTCACGCAGCGTGCCAGTTGTGTGGAACGCGATGCTCGCACATTGCAAAGCCAGCGCCTGCAGCAACTGATCGGCCGGACGGGCCAGACGCAATGACGAAACTCTTCCAATATGCCGTTCAATCAGGGTGTAAAACGACTCTCTGAAACCCGATGAATGCTGTCCGACCAGAAAATGCGCACTCAGTGAAAGGGCAATAAGGGCTCGAATTTGCGCAGCTGCAGGCCAGCGTGATTTTTTTTGTTCGCCCCATTTCAACACCAGGGAACGCGCCACAATCCGGTGCAGTTCCTGGTCGCTTGCCACAAAGTGGCGCAGCCAATCCAGACTTTGCAAGCTGGACGACCAAACGGAATTCACCGGCATCAGGGTGAAAATCTGTGTTGGTATTCCGGTGACCGCCAGGCCGCCGAAACTGAATTTCCCGCGGGCCATTTCATGAGCCAGCGCCGCGTCGCCAAATCTGAGAGGCGCGAGCTCGGCGCCAAGGCCCAGTATTCTTGTGGCGTGCTTGGGCCTCCAGCACAATCCAATTGCCGATTTTCGAAGGTACGCAGCGCCACGAACAAAAGTTTCCCGCCAACTGGAGGCGTTGTCCAAGCGCAGCGTGTTTCCGCTATTGAGCATGTCAAGCCGCGTCATAAGAGTTAATTTGGAATAAGGACACTGCGGCAAAAATGGTTAACGAAACGCTAATGTTCAGGAAATTACATTTTTGAGTCTTGCCGCAAAAAAACCATCCAAGCCTGTTTTTGAGCCGATTTTCATGGAGGGCAGGCAGCGCATGAGGCCCGCTTGCGTCACAAATTGGCTTTGTCCACCAAGCTCGGAGGGCAGAATAGGATCCAATGCAAAGTCGCTGTGAGCGCGGAGGAACTTGAAAACCTGACGCTCACCTTCAAGGGGCGATAGTGAACAGGTGCAATAGACCAGCTGGCCACCGGGCTTCACCAATCGCGCCGTATGGGTCAGCATTTTTTGCTGCAATTCGACAAGGGCGGCGAGCTGATCGGCGGATTTCAAATACATGAGGTCGGGATGGCGCCGGATGGTTCCCGTTGCGGAGCAAGGCGCATCCAGCAGCACAGCGTCGTAGAGTGTGCTGGTCGGCATCGCCAGAACATCGGACAGGATCATGGTCGCGTTGAACCCTAAACGCCCGAGGTTCTCACGCATGCGGTTCATACGCGAAACGGAATCGTCAACCGACGTAACAACAGCGCCTTGCGCCACAAGCTGGGCGGTTTTGCCGCCGGGCGCGGCGCAGAGATCAAGAACGGATTGCCCCTTGATGTCGCCCAGCAGCTTTACCGGAAGGGCTGAGGCCGCGTCCTGCACCCACCATTCGCCCTCCTTGAAGCCCGGCAATTCCGTCAATGATTTTTCACCGAGTGACACCCTGATGCTGCCTGTTGGCAGCAACTCACCGTCCAGCACCAACGCCCAATGCGCGGGCCTGTCTTTGACAGAAATATCCAGAGGCGCCTCCACCAAATGGGCCGCTGCGATTTCCTGGGCAGTCTCATCTCCATAAGCTGAAACCCACTGCTGCCAGAGCCAGTCCGGTGTGTTGAGCCGGGGCCCATTCAAGGTTGCGAGCGTGTTTTTTCCCTCGCTTGCCACTTTTCGGAGGACTGCATTTATGAGTCCGGAAAAATGCTGGGCTTTTTTATCTTGCTTGGCGAGATCGACGCCCAAGTCGATCGCCGCATGGGCGCTGATGCTCATGAACAACAACTGGGCGACCGCTGTGCTCAGAACATCAACAGCCATTCCCGAGGACCGCGGCAGCGGCCTGGCGAGGAACTTGGCCAGAATTGCGTTTATCTCACCGCCATGACGAAGCGAGGTGGCGGCAAGGGCGTGGGCGAAGGACCGGTCACGACCCTCGAGCGCGCGGAAATCCGCATCTGTCTCAAGCAATTGGTCCAGCGGGCGCTGGTTGAGGGTGACACCCTGCAAAAGAATGATTGCCGCCCTTCTGGCTTTGAGGCCAGGTTTGCCGTCTTTAATGACCGCCACTGATTAGCCCCAAGGGCCTCTCCGAGCGGAAGTTAAAGGTGCAGTGTAGTTACCCATTTCGGTCGCCATCCTCTCAAGCGCTGCAACACGGTTTTCGGTTGCCGGATGGGTAGAGAACAGATTGTCCATGCGCTGTCCAGACAAAGGGTTGATGATGAAGAGATGGGCCATGGCGGGATTGGCCTCGGCTTCGCGGTTCACAACATGGTGGGCGGCGGTTGAAATCTTGACGAGCGCCGATGCCAGCGAAGCCGGATCGCCGGAAATTTCGGCGCCGCCACGGTCAGCATCATATTCACGGGTTCGGCTTACGGCGAGTTGAACAACAGTCGCCGCGAGTGGCGCCAGGATCAGCAATGCAATTCCGCCCAGCGGGCCCAAGGAGCTGTTGCGGTCGCGGCCGCCAAACAGAAAGCCAAAATTGGCCAGCATTGATATGGCGCCGGCAAGCGTTGCGGTTACCGTCATCACCAGCGTATCGCGGTTTTTGACATGGGCAAGTTCGTGGGCCATGACGCCTGCCACTTCTTCTGGCGACAGCAGCTTTAATAGGCCGGTCGTCGCGGCAACCGCAGCGTTTTCAGGATTGCGCCCTGTGGCAAAAGCATTGGGCTGGGGGTTTTCCATGAGATAGACTTTTGGCATGGGCAGGCTGGCGCGCCTGGCCAGACTTGCCACCATGTCATGAAACTGAGGCGCTGCCGAACGGTCAATTTCACGGGCTCCCTGCATGCGCAGCACCATCTTGTCGGCGTTCCAATAGGTGAAGAGGTTCATGCCGGCGGCAAAGATGAAGGCCAGCAACATGCCGCCCTGGCCACCCATAAGGTAGCCAATGGCGAGGAAGAGGCCAGTCATGGCCGCGAGAAGCAGGCCTGTTCGAAATGTATTCATTGCCCTAAAATGGTATAGGCTTGGAGTTTCGACAAGTATGGAAAAGATTAAATTGAGTTCAGAAGCCCTCAGGGCCTTGGCTGAGGCCGAAGAGCGTCGGCGCTTGCATATTGGGAAGGCTCACGCCCCCAAAGAGATTAATGGCCCCGCTGGTCCTGAGCCCACCCGGTATGGCGATTGGGAATCGAAGGGAATTGCCTCTGATTTCTAGGCCCGCAGCAATTGCCACCGCATCGGATGTTGCCAGAGGCGTCGAATTCCTGATCGCCGTTGAGCCGCGCTTTGCGGCGGTCGCAACCACCCATGGCGTGCCCTCCGCGCGGCGTGCTGAAAATAATCTGGCAAGCCTGCTTCAGGTCATCACGGAGCAGCTCATTTCATTGCAGGCGTCGGAAGCCATTTGGCAGCGAATCAAATCGAGCCTGCATCCGCTTTCTCCGGAAAGCATCTTGGCCATCGATCATGATGGCCTTCGAAGGCTGGGATTGACGGGCGCGAAAGCGCGAAGTTTTTGGGCAATCGCCAGTGCGGCTCATACGGGTGAATTGAATTTTGATTCGCTGGCGGAAATGCCTGACCAGGATGTTTTGAAAAAATTGATGTCACTTCCGGGCATTGGCCCCTGGACGGCGGATATCTATTTGCTTTCAGCCCTCGGGCGCGCCGATGCTTTTCCCGCAGGCGATCTGGCCTTGCAAATTTCTGCGCAAAACCTGTTCGCATTGGAGGAAAGGCCCACGCCCAAGGCATTTTTGGCGATGGCCGAGATCTGGAGGCCATGGCGTTCGGTTGCTGCACGGCTGTTATGGAGCCATTATCGCGGGTTAAAAGGGCTTGTCCAGGCCCGGAATTGAACCCCTTCACAGGATTGTTGCACGATATATAGTAGTCTCATGACCAGGAACCCCAGAGGTTGAGATTGTACCACGGAGCCATCGCGCCGGAAGCCTGCCCTGCCCTTGTTCTTAACGCCGACTACCGGCCGTTGAGCTACTATCCCTTGTCGCTGTGGAGCTGGCAGGATGCGATCAAGGCCGTGTTTCTGGACCGGGTGAACATCGTCTCGGAATATGACCGGGTGGTGCGCAGCCCGTCGTTTGAATTCAAGCTGCCCAGCGTTGTTTCCCTCAAGACCTATGTGAAGCCTTCGCGCACGCCAGCGTTCACGCGGTTCAATGTTTTCCTGCGTGACCGGTTCACCTGCCAGTACTGCGGATCGCATGACGACCTGACCTTCGATCATGTGACGCCGCGCTCAAAGGGCGGGCATACGACGTGGGACAATGTTGTTGCCGCATGTTCCCCCTGCAATTTGACCAAAGGCGGCTATCTGCCCCATGAAATCCACATGTTCCCGGCGCACAAGCCGCACTGTCCAAGCGTCAATGAGCTTCACAAGAATGGCCGGCATTTTCCGCCAAACTACTTGCATGAGAGCTGGCAGGACTACCTTTATTGGGATACAGAACTCGATCCTTGATTTCGCGCGCCTGCGAACGCGATGGCGGCAAGCAGCAACGAGATGACCGCATTCCAGCCTGCGAGCGAAATGCCAAAAATGCGAAAGGCCGCCTCATTGCAGGCAACAACCGTTTTGGTGAGATCAGGCAACCCATCAGAAATCTCACCACTGCAGGTGCTAGGACCTGGCCAGAACTTCCATTCAACGCCCGCGTGATAGGCTCCGAAAATCGCGCTATCCGCCAGGATAATCGCCAGAAAATAAAGCCCCGGCTTCGCGAAGGCGCCCGGGAGCAACACCAGAATAAGCGAGAGTGGAATTACAGCATAGTAGGCCCAGCGCTGCTGGAGGCAGAGGTGGCAGGGATCAAAGCCCGCGAATTGAAAAATCCAGGCGCCTGCGATAGTTGCCGTGGCACCTGCAAAGATGGCCAGCAATGATTTTAGAGGCGTCAAATAATTCAACATGATGCAGTCAATCCGGATGAACTCAAGAATTTGAACATGAAGTACAGGACGATCACCAGGGCAGCAAGCGCCATCGCGATCAGGCCCAAGCGCTTTTCCATGAACAGGCGGATGGGTTCGCCATATTTTTTGAGAGCCCAGGCGAGAGCGAAAAACCTGGCACCCCTTGCCAGAATGCAGGACAGGATGAAAAAGACCAGGTTGACCTGAACGACGCCCGCCAGGATTGTAACAATCTTTATTGGCGGCAGATGGGCGAGGCCAGATGTGACCAGCAGCACCATGATTGTGGATTGGCCAGCGCAGTTCTTCAGGTTTTCAAACTGCGCAAGCTTGCCATAAAAATTCAGGATGGGTTGCGCCAGCATTTCATAGGCCCAATAGCCCAGGAGATAGCCTGCGATGCCGCCCAGCGTGGACGCAAGTGTGGCAATGAAGGCAAGTCGATAGGCGCGCTCCGGCCGGGCCAGCGCCATCGGCAAAAACAGCACGTCTGCCGGCACGAGGAAAACCGAGCTTTCGATGAAGGCGATGACGGCCAGCCAGACTTCCGCGGATTTTCGGGAGGCAAGCGAGAAGGTCCAGTCATAAAGTTTTCGGAGCATGGATATCCTAGTCGAAATCTGGCCTGGTGCTGCGCAGGTTCTTGGTGGTCGCGCGCTTTGACTTTGAATCGAGACGCCGCGTCTTTGACGCTTTCGTGGGCCTCGTCGCAATGCGTCTTTTTGGCCGGATCGAGGCCTTGCGCAGGAGTTCAACCAGTTTCGCCAGGGCAGTCGCGCGGTTGCGGTCCTGCGAACGATGTTCCTGGGATGTCACGATCAACACCCCGTCCAGGGACAGCTGGCGACCGGCGACTGATTTCAGGCGGTGCTTCAGATCTTCGGGAAGTGTCGACATGGCGACATCAAAGCGGAGTTCCACGGCGGTGGATACTTTGTTCACATTCTGTCCGCCGGGGCCTGAGGCGCGCATGAAAGATTCGGAAATATCGCGCTCGTCCAGCTCAATCAGGTTCGAGATTCGGATCATGATTTTAGTGTTTAAGCGCCTTTCCGGTTGACGGCGCAAGCATCCACGCATTAGACACGGCCTCACTGGTTGCGCCCTTGTGGTGGAATGGTAGACGCGGCGGACTCAAAATCCGCTCTCGAAAGAGGTGGGGGTTCAAGTCCCTCCAAGGGCACCAGATTTATGGCCGTAGTTTTAGCACAATTCTGGATGAAAATGTGCGAATCGCCTATGGATAGCCGTCACCGGATCCTGCAGCGCTCAACTCTAATATGTCAGTAGGTACAAATTGGCGGTTTTTTCCCGGGAATCAGTTTTCTTTGCCGCTCTCTTCGGCTTGATTTTTTCGCCGCTGGCCAACGCGGGGCCATCCCTCCTGTTTGACGCGGCGTCTGGCGAGGTGATTTCCCAGGAGCGTGCGGGCGAACCGTGGTATCCTGCCTCGCTCACCAAACTGATGACGGCTTATGTGGTCTTCAAAAAACTAAACGCTGGAAGCCTGAAACTTGATCAGAGAATTGTTGTCTCGCCGCTGGCTGCCTCGCAGGTGCCGAGCAAGATCGGAATTCCCGCTGGTGGCACGATCACGGTGGATTTGGCCCTGCAAACGCTGCTGGTCTATTCCGCCAATGATATCGCCTATGTTCTGGCAGAGGGCGCCGGGGGCACGGTTCCAAATTTTGTCAAAGACATGAATGCCGAGGCGCAGAAGCTGGGTTTGAGTTCAACGCATTTTGTCAATCCCAACGGCTTGTTTGACCCCCGCCAGTTGACGTCGGCCCGCGACATCGGCGTTCTGGCCTCGACAATCTATGCGGAATTCCCGGAGCATGGCCATTATTTCTCGCAAGCCCATGTGATGCTGGGAAAGCGCAAGCTCGCCAACCGCAACAGTCTCATTCGCTTGATGCCTGAGGCCGATGGCATGAAAACCGGATTTGTCTGCAATTCCGGATTTAATCTGGTGGCCTCGGCGACGCGGAATGGCCGCAGGCTCATTGCCGTTGTCCTGGGCGCTTCCAATGGCAGAGCCCGCGCTGATATGGCCTATCAATTGCTGGTTGATGGTTTTGCGCAAAAGACGGCGAGTCAGAATCTCAAGCTGGACAAAATTCCCGCCGATGAATTGGGCGCCCTGGTTCCAACGGATATGACGGCTCAGGTGTGCAAGTCCAAGCAGCCCTACACCGCGACGCGGGTGTCCGAGCTCGGCGGCTGGGGCATTTCCTTCGGCACCTTCGAAACCATGGAACTGGCCGACATGACCTTGCGTGGCCGCATGATCGGCCCCACCGGCATCAATGCGCCGGGAAAAATTGGCGTGGTTCGCATGCCAAACAAGTCGGGCTATGGCGCGATGCTGTGGAACATTGACCAATTCACCAGCATATTGCTATGCAGCAACTATCGGTCGCAAGGCACACCCTGCGATGTCGTGGCTCCGGAGGCATTTGCTCAAATTGCGGCTCTCACCAAAGACAAGGAATCGGCTGTCAAACCGCAAATTGCCCAGGGGTCTGATGGACCCAAGTCGGCCAAGAAAAAAACCAAGAAGAAATAAACCGCCCGAGTCTCGCCACCGTGATTAGCAGGATCCGCTTGGGCGTTGGCTGCGCGCTGGCCGCCGCCAGCATTTACGGGCTGGTTCCAAATTTTGCCCGCGGGGCGTTCGAGAATGGTTATCCGGGAGTTGAATCGACATTTTTCCGCACCTCGGTCATCGCCGTGGTGTTTGCAATCATCGCGGTTTTGCAGGGCAGCAGTTTCCGCATCCCGCGCGCCGCATGGGGTTCATTCGCGGGCCAAGCTTTTGCAACTCTGGTGATTTCCGTGAGCTATCTGGCGTCCGTCCAATTCATTCCAGTTGGGCTGGCGGCTATTATTTTTTTCACTTTTCCAGTGATTATTGTTCTCGTCTCGGCATTGGTCGAGGGGCATCTGCCAAGCTTCTGGCGGATCATCGTTGTGATCGCGGCATTCATGGGCCTGGTGATCGCCATGGGGGCAGGATTTGGCGAGCTCGATTTTCGCGGCGTGGGGCTTGCCGCCCTGTCATCGGCTGGCGGCGTCCTGCAGTTTTTCACCGGGCGCTCCATCTCAACCCATCTCACGCCGGCCGTGTTGGGAAGTCTTGTTCACGCGGTCATTTGGCCCGCGACACTGGCTGTCGCCCTCTATGCGGGCGACGGCACGCTGCAGCTGGTGTCGGGCAACGATGGCACCACCGCCGGGCTGTATTTTCTTGTTGGCGTGGCGGTGGTCTATGTGGCGGCCTACATGCTGCAAATGCTGTCATTGCGATTTGCGCCGGCCTCGATTGTGGCTCCGTTCTACAACATCGAACCCATTCTCACGGCTCTTTGCGCCGCATTATTGTTCGGCGAGGTCCTGTCACCCGGGCAATATGCCGGAGGTGGAATTGTTCTGGTCGCTCTTGTTGCATCAAGCCTGCTGGGTTCACGGGAAGTTGAGGCATGAACAAGTTTCCAATTCCTGTGGCGATCATCACCGGCTTTCTGGGGGCCGGGAAAACGTCACTGCTCAATTCCCTGCTGAAGGACGACATGCTGTCGCGCGCGGCTGTCATCATCAATGAGTTCGGCGATATAGGATTGGATCATTTGCTGGTTGAACGGTCCGACGAAAACATCATCGAGCTGGCATCGGGATGCCTGTGCTGCACCATTCGCGGCGATCTTATCAATACGATCCACGATCTCCTCAGCAAACGCGATGCCAATGAAATCAGCCAATTTGACAGGATTGTCATAGAGACCACGGGGCTTGCCGATCCGGCGCCCGTTTTGCATTCGGTGATGAGCGAGCCAACCCTGGTTGAACGCTGCCGACTGGAAGGTGTGGTCACGGTTGTGGACGCCTTCAATGGCTGGGCCACGCTTGATGCCCATGCGGAAGCCGTCAAGCAGGTTTCGGTCGCGGACCGCATCGTGCTCACCAAGGTTGACCTGCTTTCCGGCCGCGACGGCGAAGACATGCTTTTTGCGATCATCGCGCGCTTGCGAAAGCTTAATCCGGCCGCGCGGCTGCTCACCACGCACCGCAATGAAGCGACGGCTTCCCGGCTGTTCAACATGGGGCTTTTTGATCCTGAAACGAAATCCATTGATGTCAGAAAATGGCTGGCGGCGGAAGCCTATGAGACGGCTGAGAAGCGCCACAGGCATCATCACCACGATGTGTCGCGCCATGATGCCCATATTCGTTCTTTCAGCTTCACGGAGAAGCGCGCCATAAGCCCGGCGGGGCTTGAGCTTTTTATGGAGCTTTTGAAATCCTATCATGGCGCCGACATGCTGCGCATGAAGGCCATCGTGAATGTTTCCGATGATCCGGCCAGGCCCATTGTCCTGCATGGTGTCCAGCATGTGTTTCATCCACCGGTTCGCCTGCCCGCCTGGCCAGATGATGATCACGCCACCCGGATGGTTTTCATCGTCAGGGATATTGAAAAGGCGATGATCGAAGGCCTGTTCAAGGCGTTCACGGATCAGCTTACCGGTGGCGCCGATGCCTTCATGGACACGACGCTTTCCCTCAACAGGTGACATATGGATTTGAAAGTTTTTGGATTGCATAAATGTTCGACGTGCCAAAAGGCGCTGGCCTGGCTTGATGAGAGCAAAATTGCCTACACTTTTGTCGATGTGAAAGACGCCCCGCTTGACCCCGTCCGAGTAGCAAACTGGTCAGCTGCCGTCGGCGGCTGGGAGAAGCTGATCAATCGCGCGGGCTACACCTGGCGCGGGCTTGCGCTGGCGGACACGGACAATCTCAATGAAGCCCGCGCCGTGGATTTGGCGGTTCGAAATCCATCACTTATTCGCCGCCCTTTGATTGAGCATGGCGATGGGTCGGCCTCCGCAGGATTTTCGGAAAAAGTCCGCGCGAAATTCAAGCCCTGACGAGGGGTCTGGTCATGCAGGTGGGGCCACCTTCGCCTTTGCGGCAAATCTCATAACCCTGGATCACTTCGACCTTGATGCCAGCCGTGATCATGCGCCTTTCTGTTTCGGGATTTCCTTCCACCATCATCACGTGGCGGGGGCCGAGCGCCAGAATATTACACCCCATGGTGTCGAATTCCTCCTCAGGAACATGCACGAAATTGATGCCGCGCGATTGCAGGAACTGCACCAGGCGAACGGGCATCAGCGGCAAATAGACCACGGCCAAATCGGAATCGACCGGACTGAGGAATGACATCAGATGGAAAACATCTGATTTTCCCTTGAAGTGGGGCATGTCGAAGGCCAGAATCTCCACATCGGCTCCAGCAAGTCTTGAAAGCTGGCGGACACCTTCCTGATTGGTGCGGTAGCCTATGCCGGCCAAAAGGGTGTGGCGGTCAATCCATACCAGATCACCGCCCTCCAGCAGGCCGGGCTCTGATATCTCACCGGCAATGGGAAAGCCCAGACTTGCGAGATGGGCGCCATTTATGGCGGGTTCCAACCGGCGGGTCGGTTTGCCCATGTGGGGCCGCACGAGGCCTCTTGGCGTCACAACCAGCGCGTCGTGGGCATAGAGTGAATCGAGGGTGAGCCCATCGCCGGCGGGAAGCCTGATCATTTCAGCACCAGCAGCGCCAAGAATTTCCAACACCTTCCGGTACTCGGATTTTGCACCAGAGAGATCGGGTCGGGAGTGGAAGTTCAGTTTTTGCCATTCGGCATCAATTTTGGCATCGCTGGCAAAAGCAATGTCGGGCGTGCGAAGCGCCACTTTTTTGAGCTGCCCCCACATATTGAAGCTGCCGAAGTCATGGGTCATTTGCGCTCGATCCTGAATATGAGTGTGCCCCCAGCATTTTCGCTGCCAAGCAATGTGTGGCCCTGTTCGCCGCAAAAATGGGCCATGTCAATTGCCGCCATGGGATCGGTTGCGAGAATCTTAAGCACCTGGCCCGAGGCCATCCTTTCAAGATGCTTACGGGCTTTCAGCACTGGCAATGGGCAAAGCAGCCCCGAGAGATCAATTTGCTCTTCGAAATCAATGTCAGACATGGCTATACTATAGGCGCAAATTCTGAAAATGGGAGCGCCCCTTGCCGCCACTGATGTTGAAGGCACCTTTTATGGGGAAAACGCGAAAGCTATTGGTGAGCGCTGATCGCAGCGCCGGCCTGGAAAAATCAGGAACCAACCGGTTGGAACTCATGTTTTCGGGCATCAAGGGCGACTTTCACGGGGGCTTGACGCGGAAATCTGATTCCCGCACGCTGAAACAATATCCGCGCGACACCAACATTCGCAACGTCCGGCAAGTCACGCTGGTTTCGGCCGAAGAGCTGGCTGATATCGCAGGCGCCATGGGAATACCGGAAGCCAAGGCGGAGTGGCTTGGCGCAAATCTGGTGACAGCCGGTATTCCCGATCTCTCCTTGCTGCCGCCCTCCACGCGGCTGCAATTTCCATCGGGCGCGACACTTGTGGTCGACATGGAAAATGCGCCGTGCCGACAGGTGGCGGATGTCATTTCGCGATATCACCCAGAGGCAGGGTCAGGCTTTGTAAAGTCGGCTGCCAACAAGCGCGGCGTCACGGCCTGGGTTGAGCGCGAGGGCATCGTCAATACCGGCGATGAGATTGTCATCTGGATTCCGCCGCAGCGGATCTACGCGCATGCGCAATCATGAAGATATTGGGTTCAATAATCGCCGGCGGCAGATCAAGCCGCATGGGAGCCCGGGAGAAAGCTTTCATGCAACTCTCTGGAAAATCCATTCTTGATCTGGTGGTCGGGCGGTTTGAACCGCAGGTCGACCGGCTGATCATCAATGCCAATGGCGACCCCGAGCGATTTTCAGAATTTGAACTGGCCGTGCATCCTGATCTGATCGAGACACTCAAAACACCGCTCGCCGGGCTTCATGCCTCGCTTGCCGCGACACAGGAGTGGGGAGCCGATATTCTGATCACAACGCCATCTGACACGCCGTTCCTGCCCATTGATCTGGCAGCAAGGCTCATCGAAGGCGCCAGCAAAGCAGGCGCTGCCATCGCCACATCGGGTGAAGTCGAACACTACCTTTCGGGCGCATGGAAGGTGGAATTGCTTGCCGATCTGGAAAAAGCCATCGCCCGAGACAAGTTGTTTCGCGTGAAGGATTGGGCGTGGCGATCTGCCGCTGTGAAAGTGGCGTGGCCCACCACTCCCCATGATCCTTTCTTCAATGTGAACACGCCGGAAGACTTCGCCCTCGCAGAGCAGATAGCCAGGGGCACATGATGCAAAAAATTATCGGAGTGGCGGGTTTCA
This sequence comes from Rhodobiaceae bacterium, assembly GCA_009885825.1. Classification (GTDB taxonomy): domain Bacteria; phylum Pseudomonadota; class Alphaproteobacteria; order Rhizobiales; family Aestuariivirgaceae; genus Aestuariivirga. Next base: position 52,172 of record VFJY01000143.1, read on the forward strand.
AGAATGCGGGCAAGACAACGCTGGTTGAAAAGCTGGTTGCTGAACTTGCCAAGCGCGGCTTCAAGATATCAACTGTCAAGCACGCCCATCATTCCTTCGATATTGATCATGAGGGACGCGACAGCTTCAGGCACCGCAAGGCGGGGGCTGCGGAAGTTGCCGTCGTGTCGGGATCGCGCTGGGCCATCATCAATGAGCTGCGAGGCGAGCCTGAGCCGACACTTGATGAAATTCTCCAGAAGCTGGCACCTTGTGATCTTGTCATTGTCGAAGGCTACAAGCGCAACACCCATGACAAGATCGAGGTTCGCAATCTGGCGCTTGATCATCCGCCACTGGCCGGCGATGATCCCACCATCATCGCTGTAGCGGCGACCGGCGCAATCGCGGGCGCGCCGGTGCCCGTCTTTGACCGGGACGATGTGACGGCCCTTGTTTCGTTCATCATCAAACACACCGGGCTTTCCTGATTTCTGTCGGAAACCGGCTCACCCCCGTCGCTCCACTTCACGCCTGTTGAAATTCCCCACCTATTGTGGCCAGATTCCAGTTTTTCGCTAAGAGGATTTCCCATGAAAACGCAGGCTCGGGTGGTGGTTATTGGCGGCGGTGTTGTGGGCGTTTCAACGCTTTACCATCTTGCGAAGAAGGGCTGGAGCGATGTGGTTCTGGCGGAGCGCAAGGAGCTGACTTCCGGTTCCACCTGGCATGCGGCTGGCCTGCTGCCGCTCTTCAATCTCTCTTATTCTGTCGGTCAAATTCACAAATATTCGGTCAAGCTTTATGGCGAACTGGAAGCTGAAACGGGACAGCATGTGGGTTTCAGGAAGGTTTCCAATATCCGTCTGGCGCGCACCAAGGATCGCTGGGATGAGTTCATGTATTATGCGGGGATCGCCGAAACCATCGGCGTCAAAGTCAATAAGCTGACGCCCCAGCAGGTGAAGGAAATCTGGCCGCTGTGCGAAACCGATGGTTTGCTGGGCGCCATCCAGCATCCTGACGATGGTTATATCCAACCCGCAGACCTGACACAGGCCCTGGCCAAGGGTGCGCGCAATCGCGGCGCGGAGATCTATCGCAACACCACTGTGGTGGCGATTGAGCAGCTGCCCTCGGGCGAATGGCTGGTCAAGACCGATCAGGGTGACATTCGCTGTGAACACGTGGTTTCATGTTCTGGCAACTTCGCCCGCAAGACCGGCGCCATGGTGGGGCTTGATATTCCGGTGATCCCGGTCGAGCACCAATATATCGTGACGGAACCTTCGCCCCTGATCAAGGAGCGTCAGGCCAAAGGCTTGCCGGAAATGGGTGTGCTGCGTGAAGCCGACTCGTCCTGGTATTTGCGCGAAGAAAATGGCGGCTTTGTTCTCGGCATCTACGAGAAGGGTGCCCCTTGTTGTTATGTGGATGGACCATCGGCGCAAAGTGAATATGAATTATTCCAGGGCGAGCTGGAGCGGCTTGAACCCTACATCGAAACAACCATCGCGCGCGTTCCGGCTTTCGGTGAACTCGGCATCAAGAAAATCTACAATGGCGCCATTGCCTATACGCCTGATGGCTCGCCCATTATAGGGCCAGCCTGGGACCGTAAAAATTTCTGGCTCAATGAAGGTCACTCGTTTGGGGTGACGGCAGCTGGAGGTGCGGGCTGGCAATTGGCGGAATGGATTGTGGATGGTGAACCCACCATTGACATGATGGGTGTGGATCCTCGCCGCTTTGGACCCTACGCAAGCCAAGGCTATCTCAAGGTCAAGACCGAAGAGTCTTATGCCAATGTCTTCACCATGCATTATCCCGAAGAAGAGCGTGCGGCAGCGCGCCCTCTGAAGCGGACACCTTGCTATGACCGCATGAAGGATCTGGGTGCGGTATTTGGTTCGGTTTATGGGTGGGAACGGCCGGGCTGGTTTGCGCCCAAGGGCTATTCGCTTTCGGACAAAGATCTGGACATGCCGGACACGCTGCTGCGGCACAATCATGCTGCACCCACTGATGATGGCCGCATTGTTGAGAAATGGTCTTTCCGGCGCTCCAATTCTTTCCGGTTTGTGGGCGAGGAGTGCCGCAATGTCATGGAGAATGCTGGAATTCAGGACATGTCTGCCTTCGCCAAGATGGAGGTGTCGGGGCCGGGCGCCAGGAATTGGCTGGATTCAATTCTGGCCAACCGCATCCCCAAGAAGATGGGCCGCATTGCGCTCTGCCATCTGTTGACGGCGCATGGCGGGGTGCGTTCGGAATTTACGGTTTATGAGTGGGCACCAGGGCGGTTTTATCTGGTGTCGGCGGGCGCCTACGAACGCCATGATCATGACACTCTCAAGAAATTGCTGCCTGCAGATAGATCAGTGAAACTCAATGCCATTACGACGCGCCTTGGCGTGTTGGTGCTGGCTGGCCCCAATGCGCGGAAGGTTTTGCAGAAGCTCACCTCGGCCGATCTTTCCAACGAAGCGTTCCCCTGGCTCTCGGGCCAATCCATCTCGGTCGGCCATGCGAGTTGCCACGTGCTGCGGGTCAATTTTGTGGGTGAACTTGGTTATGAGTTCCACCATCCTGTCGAGCAACAAGTTGCATTGTTCGATCTTTTGATGGACGCGGGCCGCGAGTTTGGCATCAGGCCCTATGGCATCAAGGCCATGTCGGCGCTTTCCATCGAGAAGAGCTACCGACTGGTGCCGCGCGAGCTTTCGATTGAATATTCAGCCTATGAGTCGGGCCTCGACAGGTTTGTGCATCCCGATAAGGGCCGGTTCATTGGCCGTGATGCGCTTGTCGCAGGCCGCGAGAAAGGCTTGAATTGGAATTTTGTGACGATGGAAGTTCATGGCGTCACCGACGGAGATTCAGACACGCGTGGTTCTGAACCGATTTATGCGGGAGGCAAATTGATTGGCCGCGCCACTAATGGCGGCTTTGGCTGGCGGGTCAAAAAGTCGCTGGCGCTTGGCATGGTCAAGCCGGAATTCGCGCAACTTGGTAAGGAATTGGAAATCAAGATTCTGGATAAATTGTTCAAGGCTAGTGTTATCGCCGAAAGCCCCTATGATTGCTACAACGTGAAGCTTCGGGCCTGATTCTGTATAAGGCCAATGAAATTGGACGGGTTGCGTATTGCAAAAACTTGAACAGAGCCACGGGACGGGCGTTCTCTTCGTGCTTCTCGCAACATTGGGTTGGAGCCTGTCAGGCGTATTTGTGCGCTTGATGCCAG
>VFJY01000147.1 GCA_009885825.1 Rhodobiaceae bacterium
CGATGGCTTCGGGAGAAAGCGGACATCGGTGATTGGATGTCAGCTTAGCCATGATGAGCGGACGAGACGTCGTTTGCCCATGAGGTCTCAAACGGGCCAGAAGCAGAATTTCGCTTCGCGAGCCATAAAGTATTTGTTTCAGCTCAAGATCATGGTGATGTCTTGAGTGGAATCGAAATACCCGCATAGGGAAGTCAAAGCCACGTGACGCCTCAAATCCCTGCGAACCATTCATAGCCTTGGTCGGCCCAATAACTGCCTTTTCCAAAACCAACCTGGCTAAACTCCGAAACAAGTTCGATGCGGCGAATGTATTTGGCCATCTTGTAGCCGAGTTGGCGCTCTACTCGCACCCTGATCGGCGCGCCATTGGCGACGGGCAGCGGCTTGTCATTCATGGCATAGGCCAGAATGGTTTGGGGATGGCGTGCGTCGATCAGGTCGATTGATTCATAATAGAGGATTTCACCGCTTAAACCGCGCTCAATAGCATCAAAGCAATGGAAAATCACAAAGCGGGCCTCTGGCTTGACCCCCACCTGATCGAGAAGCTGGCTAAGCGGCACACCTTGCCACTTGGCGATACAGCTCCAGCCCTCGACACAGTCGTGGCGCGTGATCTGCGTGCGTGACGGCATGGCCTGCAAGGTACTTAGTGAAAAGCGGGCGGGCCGTTCCACAAGGCCGTCAACTTCCAGTTGATAGTCTGCAAAACTGCTTTCCTTCAGCGCCAGATAGTCTGCCGTGTCTGGATCAATTGAACCATTGGGGTGCTGGTCCTGGCGAATGTCAGCCTGCGTGAATTCCGGTGCAAGCTGGTCGGGTGACAGCAGAAGCCTATGGGACCGGTAGGTCAAGCGGTTAATGCTGATCATAAACTCGCGTATGGCGTTGTCGCGATCCTGCAGGAAATCGAAGGCCGAACAACCGCTCAAGGGCAGCGCCGCAGCACTCGCGAGCCCCCCCCGCAATAGGGCGCGGCGCGAAATCACGAGCTTAGACATGGCTGTCCTCCTTTCCCGTTTTTGGCGACAGACGGTAGTAACCCGTGATGATGGAACGCAGTTCGTTGAGTGGTCCGGCCAGCAGTATCATCACCATGTGAATGACAAAGAACCCCACGAGCAGAGCCATTACAATGAAATGAAGGGTACGAGCTGATTGGCGACCGCCGAAAAGTTCAGGCAACCAGGGGAGGATTGCATTGAAACTGGGCGACATGCAAAGGCCCGTGAGGATGATCAGAGGAAAGAGGACGAACAAAACGCCGCCATAGGCGAGCTTCTGGAGAGGCGAATACCGCACGGCATGAACGAGCTTGAGGCGCAGGTGATCTTGAATGTCGGAGACAAAGTTCTTGGCGTCCCTGCCAGTAGGCAGGAGGTCTTTGCGAAGGTGCCGGTTGCGCAGCGACGCGACAAGCCACAGGACAAGCGTTGCCACAAGGATCCATGCAAAGAAGAAGTGCACGACACGACCCGTGGCCAAATCCTGCGAAGAAGGAATTGTCGCCCAGGACGGAAAACCCGCAAAGGCAAATATCGAATTGTCGTACGTAAAGCCCGATTGATCACCGAGATAGAGTGCGGGATGGGCGTTGAATATCTGCAGCCCGGACAACAGCAGGAAGAACAGACTGATGGCCCAGATCCAATGAGTGATGCGGGTAGCCAGCTTCTGTCGCAGGATCAATCGTCCGGGCCGTTGTAGCTTTGGCGTTGTCATAGCATAGCTCTTCTTCCTAAGTGCAAGGCCCTCTCTGGCAATAATAGACCGGAAAGGGCCTGCACCGGGAAACATTACATCTTTGGCAAAAGAACCTTGTCAATCACATGGATTACGCCATTTGACTGCTGGACATTGGCAATGATCACTTTCGACTTGCCGCCGTTCTCATCGGTGATAATGAGGTCCGGCCCATCCATTGATAGGGTTATTTCGCAACCGCCAACAGTCTTCACTTTGTGCGATCCGCCATCGGCCTTGATCATGGCCATCGCGGCCTTTGACATGACTTTCCCGGCAACGACATGGCACGTCAGGACCTTAGTCAATGTGTCCTTGGCTTCCGGCTTTAGCAGGCCTTCAACAGTTCCTGCCGGCAAGGCGGCAAAGCCTTTGTTGATGGGTGCAAATACGGTGAACGGGCCAGGACCTGAAAGCGTATCCACGAGGCCTGCGGCCTTAACGGCGGCAACCAAGGTCGTGTGGTCCTTGGAGTTTACGGCATTTTCAACAATGTTTTTGGATTGGTACATTGCAGCACCGCCGACCTTGGGATTTGCGGCTTGAGCCGAAACGCCTCCAATACCAACTGCGAATGCAAGTGCAATGATTGATGTCTTGAGCATATCTATCTCCCTTTGAGGTTTTGAATTGTTTTGGTTTAGTTGCTCCGAAGTATTAAAATAGGAGGTGGAACCGGGCGCGGAGAAATCCCGGTTCCACATAGGCTCTTGCCGGGTCGTATTACATTTTCGGCAAGAGGACCTTGTCGATTACATGGATCACGCCATTTGATTGCTCAACATCGGCGATGGTTACGGTGGCAACGCCGCCGGCTTCATCGGTCACGGTGACCTTATCGCCATCAAGCTTCAACGTCAGTTCACAGCCGCCTACGGTTTTCACCTTGTGCGCGCCGCCATCATCCTTGACCATTTTCATGACAGCATCGGACATGGCCTTAGCTGGAACGACGTGGCAGGCGAGGATCTTGGTCAGCGTGTCCTTAGCTTCTGGCTTCAAGAGGCCGTCAACCGTGCCGGCAGGAAGGGCTGCGAAGGCTTCATTAGTGGGAGCAAATACGGTGAATGGGCCAGCGCCAGAAAGCGTCTCAACCAGCCCCGCGGCCTTTACGGCTGCTACAAGCGTGGTGTGGTCCTTAGAATTGACGGCATTTTCAATGATGTTCTTGGTCGGGAACATTTCTGCACCGCCAACCATCATGGCCGCATAGGCAGACGAAGCGCCGAGCGCCACCGTCATCGAAAGTGCAATAAGTGTTGATTTAAACATGGGAAACTCCTGTTAGCTGACTGTTTGTTTAGTATCATGAGCAATTACGGAGCGCTTCTCGGAATAGTTTCAGAAAGGTTAAAAACGTTTTCGTGATCAATTCGAAAATCCGTGATCCCCGGGTGGTCTGGCGATAAGGTCTCAAACGGGCCGATAGTGTTGATAAAGTATTTTGCGGACCCAAAATTGTTCGATTAAGCGAACGCAGTCGGACCCACTCTAAGGGAAATCAATGAATTAGAGAACGTCGGGTTCGGACAAAATAACGATTTTGGACTCAAGAAGCCCACAAAAATACTTTATCAACACTATCGGCCAGA